>CALDMA010000296.1 GCA_937915075.1 uncultured Oscillospiraceae bacterium | reverse complement strand
CAAGCGGTCAACATAGTTCTACTATTTGACGTGTGAGGGCTAACTGCCGATACAGCAGCGTCCCTTGTTATCTCCATTATAATCCGGCGGGCGAAATTGTCAAGCCGGAAAATTTTTTTGCCTTCGTTGCACGCGGGCGGACACCAAACCGGCGAATCACCCTTACAGGTGATTCGAGATATTTTCGCCGTAAGAAAAGATCATAAACCCGGCGAAAACCTCGGAAACTACCAACCTTAAGGAGAGTTTTCCATGACCTATACTACCAACTACCAGCTCAACCAATGGGCGAAGTCCGACCGTATCATGATGACCGACTTCAACGCCGACAACCAAAAGCTCGACGCGGCGCTCAAGGCCAACGCCGACGCCGTCGCGGCGGTCGAGGCCAAGGCCGATCAGGCCATCAGCAGCTATCAGTACCTCTACGGCTACGCCGGCCCGCACATGCTCGACGCCAAAAACATCGGCTTTACCTCGGCGTCCTTCACGGTCAGCCTCAGCGACATCAACTGGAACGACTGGCACGAGCTGCATCTGTGCATCACGCCCTTCGGCAGCAGCACCACCGCGCCGTTCACGCTCCGCTGGAACGGCGCCTCCGGCGAGGCGCTCGGCACCGGTACCGCCAACGCCGACGGCTCGATCACCAACGTGAAGATGCTTCACGTCGTGCTCTACCCGATGGGCCACACCGAAGCCAACGTCTGCGGCATGATCCTCGGCACCGACGCGCCGAAGCTCTTCACGCTCGCATCCGAGTGGAGCGGCGCGTCCATGCTCCACGTCCGCTTCGACAACGGCGCGGCCTCGTTCCTGCCCGCGACGCGCATCGTCATCTGGGGCAAAAAGTAAACACGGCAAACGGCAAGGCCCCCGCTCGAAAGAGCGGGGGCCTTGTGTCGTTTACTCAGGGATTGATCGCAGCAATATCGGCCGCAATCACCTCAAAGGCGGGTCAGCCGATTTCGGCTCTCCCATCCTGATCAGGGAGTGGTCGTGGTCTGATTGTTGGTCGCGGAACCGATGCTCAGATCGATCGTCTTTTCAGCAGTCGCGCTGCTGTCCAGCGTGTAGCTGAACTGAAGCGTTCTGTTGGTGATCACGGCGCCGCTCGGCAGAGTCAGCGTGCCGCCGTCCAGGGTCGCACCGGTGATAGCGCCGGTGTCGAGCCAAGCGATGGTGACGTCCTCGTTAGCGGTCACGTCAACGTGCTGAGAACCCTTGGTGCCAGCCACGGTGCCGTTCAGGGTCACGGTGAAGGTCACGGTATCGCCGGGCTTCACCATCTTGGGGCCGTCAACGGTGGCGGTCAGGCCGCTCGTCGCGGTGGACACACCCTTCGCAGTCACCTTGTACACGGTAGACGCAGTCGCGGTCAGGGTCACATCGGTGTTCTCAGCGGAGACGGTGAAGGAGAGCTCCTTGACCTTGCCGTCGCCGGACTTCTCGGTGCCGTTCACCGTGATGGAGGTGTTCTCGCTGATCGCGGAATCGCTCTTCACGGTCACGGTGAAGGAGGAGTTGGCCTTGACGTACTCGGGAGCAATAACGGTGTAGCCGTCGAGTTTGGTCGTCACCTTGACATAGCCGGTCTCGATGTCGATGGTGCCAGCACTCTTGGTCATCTTGGTGTTACTGCTGGAATTATACTTGTAGAAGGCAGTCACGCCATCCTTCACGAACTTGTAAGCCGTGCCGTCGGTGCCGTACTTCGCAGCGAATTCCTTCTCGGAGATCTTGGAAGGAGTGCCCTTCACCATGTACTCAATGACAACGCCATTGACGCTCATGGTAACGTACGCAGTGGGATCAGTATCGAGCACGAAGCTATACTCCACGCCATCCTTGGTCGCCGTGCAATAGTAAGTGCCCAGAGAAGTCAGCTTGTAGCCGTTCTTCTCGAGAACGCCCTGAACGGTATCAACGGGATTGCCGTCCACGGTGGGGATGGAGATGGTAGTGCCAACGATGGTGGCCTCCGGCTTCGTGGCGGGGTCGAGGGGCTTGACATTGGTGGCGTTGCCCTTGACCTCGTTGATGATGAGGGTGGTGGCATAGCCGGTGGTCTTGTTGCAGATGGTGGCGACCTCGTTCACATAAGCGACGGTCTGGCCGTTGACCAGCTGCGTGGTCAGAGCGCCGATGGCGGACTCGAGAGTGTTGTACTCAACATACTCGTCGAGATCGTCGTTGTAGGTGTGGACGAAGATCTTGCAATCGTCGTCGATGACAACATAGTTGTCGGCAGCCTTAACGCTCTTGACCCAGAGGGTAGCGCCCTTGAGCTCCAGAGTGATGGCATCCGTGCTCTTGGCACCGCCGGTCAGGGTGTAGCCGGCATTCTTGTTGTCGGTGGTAGCCATCTTAGAGCTAGGATCCATCTTATCGAGAGCCTTGACATAGCCGTCCTTGTTGAAGGTAGCCTTGAACAGACCGCCGATGGTCGGGTTCACCTTGGTAGCCTCGTCGTCAAGGACCTTGAGAACGATCTGCTCGCCGCCCTGGATGGCGTTGTAGGTGACATAGTACTCCTTGGTCTCCGCGTCGTAGTAACGACCGGTAGCGCCGGAGGTGAAGTACACGGTGTTGTCGCTGTTGGTGTCATCCTCACCGACGATGACCGCATAGGTCACATAGCCGTTGGAATTGTACAGATAGAAGGTGTTCAGGCCGGTAGCAAAGCCGGACAGGCCGGTGGTATCCTGCGTCAGGATGTTGGTGTTCTTGATGCCGGTGTAAACGCCGTTGACGTCGACGATGGAGCCGTTGGTATCAACAGACGTGTCGGCCTTGACCGCGATGTACACGGACTTGTCGTTGCCGTAGGCAGCGTTCGTAGTGCCGAGGGTGGCATAGACGGCGCTGACGCCGGCCTTGCCGCTCTGGTTGGGGGTCTTGACGCGGCCCTGGTTGGCGACGGACTTGATCACATAGGTGCCGTCCTCGTCCAGGGTGTACTTGACCCACATGTTGACGCTCGCGTCGTCGCCGGTGATGCCGAGATCCTTCTTGAGCTGGGCGACTTCGGTGACATTGCCGTCGAGCTTGACGTTGGCGGTCTTCATCTCACCCTCGGTGGTGATGAGGAGAGCCTTGTCGATGGCCTTGGCCAGAACGCTGGAGCCGAACTGGTAGCCGACGACGAAGACATACTGATCGGAGGCCTTGACTTCCTTGATACCCAGAACGTTGTCATAGTTATCGAGGTAGAGGTTATAGGTGGCATCCTTCAGCTGCTGGAGGGAGTTGTTGTAGTTGTAGAGCTTGGAGGCATCGTAGAAGGTCTTCTTGGAGGTGTCATACTTGGTGCCGTCCGCGTTCAGAGTGTCGAGACGATAGTAAGAGTTCGTGGTATCGTCCTTCGTGGTGGTGTAGGAAGCGACGGTAACGTCGGAGACGACCTTCACATCCTCGATGGACTGGATCTCATAGGCCTTGTCCTGGTGATCCACGCCAGCCTTGGTGACCTTAACGAAGTCGTCTTCCTTCAGGTCAGCGATGGCGGCGAAGTCCTCAACGTCGAGGCGGTAGGACTCGGTCTTGGTGGTCGCATTGTCAGCGCCGACATAGACCACGATGGGGAGCTTCTCGGTCTTGGCATTGTAGTCAGCGGTGGCCTGGGCCAGATAGGTGTTGATGGTGACGACGAGAACGGTCTCGGCATCATAGTCAACGAAGATCTGGGTCAGAACGCCCTTGCCGGTGCCGAACACGGTGTCCTTATTGCTCTTGGTGATCTTGCTGAAGTCGTCAGCAGCCTTAACGGTGACCTTGCCATTCTCCTTGGCAGCCATGAGAACGCCGTCCAGATAGTACTCGTAGTCATAGTCAGAGATGGCGCTGTAGCCGATGTCGGAGTAGACATCCTTGCCCTTGACAGACTCATTCTCATAGGTCAGAACGAGGGTGGACGCGTCGGTGTAGGTGCCGATGTCCTTGGTGCCGAGGGTCCAGGTGTTGGCGGGACGACCGAAGGCGTCGTTGTCAGCGGTCAGGTAGAGGTTGGAGTAGTACTTCTCACCGAACTCGACGGTGTAGCCGCCCTTGTTGGTGAAGAGAGTGTTGGTCAGGGTTCTCTTGCTGATGCGCTGAGCCTGCGCAAGAGTGGTGGTGACATACTCAGCCTTGGAAGCGCCGATGTTGATCTCAGCGCCGTTGATGGAGATGTTGCCGCCCTTGTTGGAGTACTCGACCAGAGGAGCCTTGATGGTGTTCAGGCACATCTGGGCAGCCTGCTCACGGGTGAGAACGCTGCGGCCGCTGATCTTCAGACCGTCGAACAGACCGGCCTGCTCGGCGACCTTGGAGACGCTGATCTCCCAGTCGGTGCCGGTGAAGCCCTCGATGGTGGCGTCATAGCCGAGCGCGCCGAGGAGCATCTTGGCGAACTGGAAGCCGGTCAGCTGGCCGGCGGGGTTGAAGGTGCCGTCGCCCATGCCGTTGACGATCTTCTCGGCGGCGCAGTAGTCAATGTAGCCGGCAGCCCAGTTGGTGGCCGCGACGTCACTGAACTTGTTGCTGCCAACAAGAGCCTCAGCGGTCTTGTTGCCGAGCATCAGGTAGCTGATGATCTTGGCAGCTTCCGCACGGGTCAGGTTTGCAGTGGGGTTGAAGTTGCCGTTGTTGTCGCCGATGAGAACGCCGACAGCGTTCATAACATCAACGGCCTCTTTGCAGCTATCAGAGATCTTGTCGTCATCCTTGAAAGCCGCGTTGCTGGTGACGGCGAGAGCCATGGTCATGACCAGTGCCAGCACCAGAGCGA
>CALDMA010000295.1 GCA_937915075.1 uncultured Oscillospiraceae bacterium | reverse complement strand
CGGTCGTGTAGACGGGGGAGAGGTACATGAGGAAGCCTTCTTTCTGTCTCGTTAGTTCTCGCGCAGCAGCTTTTCGCCGGCCTTGTAAATGTCGCCCGCGCCGACGGTGATGATGAGATCGCCGGGCTGCGCGGCGGCGCGCAGCGCCTCCGTCACCTTGTCGAGCGTGGGGCAGTAGATCGCGCCGGGAATGCGCCTGGCAAGGTCGTTGGAGGAAATGCCGATGTCGTTCTGCTCGCGCGCGGCGTAAATTTCCGCGAGAATGAGCACGTCGGGGAGCTTGAGCTCCTGCACGAACTCCTCAAAAAGCGCCTTTGTGCGCGTGTAGGTGTGCGGCTGGAAGGCGCAGACGATGCGCCGGTAGGGCAGCGCCTTCGCCATCGTCAGCAGGGCGTGCAGCTCGCCGGGATGGTGGGCGTAGTCGTCGTAAACATCCGCGCCGTGATAGCTGCCCTTTTTCTCGAAGCGGCGGCCCGCGCCGGTGAAGGTGGCAAGGCCCCGCTCCACGGCTTCGCCGCGGATGCCGAGGACGTAGGCGGCGCTTGCCGCGGCGAGCGCGTTCATCACGTTGTGCTCGCCGCCGACCTCAAGGGCGACGTGGGCGTATTTTTGCCCCATGCAGATGACGTCGAACGAGGGCAGGCCGTTGGTGTAGACAAGGTTCTCCGCGTGGCAGTGTGCGTCCGCGCCGCGCTCGCTGAACGTGAAGAGCGAGCCGGTGTAGCCCGTGAGCGTCTCGCGCACGCCGGCGTCGTCCCAGTTGGCGACCACATGGCCGTCGGCGGGAACGAGCTCCGCGAAGCGGCGGAAGGAGTGCTCGACGTCGTGCAGGTCCTTGAAGAAGTCCAGATGGTCGGCTTCAACGTTGAGAATGACCGCGACGGTGGGGAAGAAGCTCAGGAACGAGTTGCAGTATTCGCAGCTTTCGGCGATGATGGTGTCGCCGTGACCGACGCGGTAGCCGGAGTGGAGCAGCGGCAGCGTGCCGCCGATCATCACGGTGGGGTCGGCGTCCGCGGCCATGAAGATGTGCGTCGCCATGCTGGTGGTGGTCGTTTTGCCGTGCGTGCCGGAGATGCACAGGGCGTTGCGGTAGCCGTGCATGATCGCGCCCCAGGCCTGCGCCCGCTCAAAGACCGGGATGCCGCGCGTGACCGCGCCGGAGATCTCGGGATTGTCGTCGTGGATAGCGGCGGTGCGGACGACAAAATCGGCCTCACCGAGATTGTCCGCCGCGTGGCCGATGGCGACGGGGATGCCCAGCGCGCGCAGATGCTCCACGGCGGGGGAGTCGTTCATATCGCTGCCCTGCACGGAAAGTCCCATGGAATGCAGGACCTCGGCGAGAGGGCTCATCGACACGCCGCCGATGCCGGCGAGGTGCGCCCGCTTGCCGGGCACAAGATAGGAATTGATATCCATAGCGTTTTCCTTCCCAAAAGCACACATTCCGACAGCTCTCGGCATTTGCCGAAAACGGCACGGAAGTGAATTGCAAAAATTTATCCCATATAGTATAATACGAACCAGCGTAAAGTACAATGCTGATTTTTGAGCGGCGAAAAATTTTTTTCGCCGGCTTTTGACCGATTTTTCGGGGAGGTGGGCGCATGATGGAGAGGGTCCCGCGGCCGGTGCGGGAAATGCTGGCGCTGCTGCGCGAAAACGGCCATGCGCCCTACCTTGTCGGCGGCTGCGTGCGCGACCTGCTGCGCGGCGCGGAGCCGGACGACTACGACATGACGAGCGATGCGCGGCCGGAGGAGGTCATGACCCTTTTCGGCGCGGACGCGCACCCGACCGGACTGATGCACGGCACGGTGACGCTCGTGCGCGGCGGCCTTGCCGTCGAGCACACGACCGAGCGCAGCGACGGAGCTTACCGCGACAGCCGTCATCCCGAGAGCGTGCGGTTTACAAACAGCATCGAAGAGGACCTTGCCCGCCGTGACTTCACGGTGAACGCCATCGCGCTCGCGCCGGACGGACAGCTCGTCGATCCCTTCGGCGGGCAGACGGATCTGAGAGCGGGCGTCCTGCGCTGCGTGGGCGACCCGGCGCGGCGCTTCGGCGAGGACGCGCTGCGCATTTTGCGCCTGCTGCGCTTTGCCTCCGTGCTGGGCTTTGCGGTCGAGGAGGAGACGGCGCGCGCCGCGCGGGAGCGGAAGGAGGGCCTGCGCGCCATCGCGCACGAGCGCGTGTACGCGGAGCTGGGGAAGCTGCTGTGCGGGGAGAATGTGACGGCGGTGCTGTTGGAGTACCCGGACATCCTCGGCGTGGTGCTGCCGGAGATCCTGCCCTGCGTAGGCTTTGACCAGCGCAATCCGCACCATTGCTGCGATGTATGGGGCCACACGGCGCGCGCGGTCGGCGCGGCGCCGCCGACGCGGGTGCTGCGCTGGACGATGCTCCTGCACGATCTTGGCAAGCCAAAATGCTTTACACAGGACGCGGACGGCGTCGGACACTTTTATGGACACACCGCCGTTTCCGCGGAAATGGCGGAGGAGATCATGGCGCGGCTGCGCTTCGAGCACGCGCTCGCGCAGGGCGTGCGGGCGCAGCTGGCCTGCTTTGACGAGATGTTTCCGCCCGAGCGCGCGGCGGTGCACCGCATGATGGCGCGCTATGGACGCGAGACGGTTTGGAACCTTTTGCAGACGAAGCTTGCGGACAACGCCGCCAAGGCGCCCGACGGATTGGAGCGGGCGCAGAAGCCTTGGTGTGAAGCGCTTTTACTTTACAATGAATTGCTGGCGGAAAACGCCTGCTGTTCGCTCGCGGAGCTGCGCATCGGCGGCGGGGAGCTGCTGGCGATCGGCTTTTCGGGCCGCGCGGTCGGCCGGGCGAAGCAGCGCCTGCTCGACGAGGTGGCCTCGGAGAGGCTGGCGAATGAACACGACGCCCTTGTGCGCCGCGCGGAGCGGCTGTACCGCAGCGGCTGGCGCGGAGAGACAGACAGAAAGGAGTAAGAAACGATGGCGAACATCATGGATTATCTGGACTGGCGCGGCGACCTGCCGCTGACGGTCTCGCCGTTCAACGAGGTGGACGGTCTGATTTTGGCGGAGCTGAGCTTCATCAACTTCGAGGGCATCGTGCCGCCGCCGGAGCTGGGGCGCGGCGTGCCGCTGCGC
>CALDMA010000294.1 GCA_937915075.1 uncultured Oscillospiraceae bacterium | reverse complement strand
GCCTGCGGTTGGTGACAGCCTTTACAATGGGTTCATTTCGAACGATTGAAGGAGGCTGATTTTATGGAATACGGTTACGCGAGAGTTTCCACGAAGGAGCAGAACGAGCAGCGGCAGATCGTTGCGCTGGAGGAGTTCGGGCTGGACCGGAAGCAGATCTTCACGGACAAGCAGTCCGGCAAGGATTTCGAGCGCACAAATTACCGAAAACTCGTCCGCAGACTGAAGGAGGGCGATACCCTTGTGGTCAAGAGCATCGACCGGCTGGGGCGAAACTATGAGGAAATTCTGGAGCAGTGGCGGATCATCACAAAGGACAAGGGCGCGGCCATCGTGGTGCTGGATATGCCCCTGCTGGATACCCGGAAAAACCGGGATCTCACCGGCACGCTGATCGCGGACATTGTTTTGCAGCTGCTCAGCTATGTGGCGCAGACGGAGCGGGAGTTCATCCGGCAGCGTCAGGCGGAGGGCATCGCCGTGGCGAAGGCGCAGGGCGTGCGCTTCGGACGGCCGCCGTTGGAAAAGCCGGAGGACTTCCCAGCCGTGCATCAGGCGTGGCAGAAAAAAGAGATCTCCGCACGGGAGGCCGCACGGAGACTGAGCGTCACCCACAAAACATTTCTCAGATGGGCGCAGGAATTGTAAAATCGGAGTAAAAAGCAGAGATTTTTCCCCACCGCCAAACCCCGCATTTTTTTGCCAGATATTTTAGCAGATACCGTTATTTTTTGCAATATCACAATGGGGAAAAATCTCTACCATATGCCCCGGCGCACGAGCGGCGTTGCCGCAGCGAAAATCCGTCCCGCCGCAAGGCGGGCTTGATATAGATCACTTTAACATATGGAGGTAAGTACCATGAAAAAACGCATGTTATCCCTGTTGCTGATCCTCTGCATGGCCGTGACGCTGCTGCCCACGGCGGCGCTCGCAGCGCAGGATGGCAGCACAGCAGCTTCTGCCGCAGCAGAAGGGCAAACGGAAGCGGAAAACAGCCTCGCTCTGCTGGAAGACGAAAACGGCGGTCCGGCTGCTGTTGCATCCGTCGAGATTCAAATCAAAGATGATCTTCAGACGGATCCTACCAAGGGCTACACAGTAGAAACAAAAGAGGATGTTCCCGGAGCCGATAAAAACGGGTACGGAAACACGAAAAAGACCGTTCACACTCTGACGATCAACAAGGCGGGCAGCTATCATCTCACGCAGGTGAATGGCGCAGGAACCTGGCGCATTGTGGTGGCAGCTGAAGGCAACGACACAGTCGAGCTGACCCTGTCCGGTCTGACCCTCGACCTCAGCAAGACGGGCTATACGAAAACTTACAGTGGCGCTACCCCAAAAACAGCAGTCGGCGTTCCGGCGCTTGAAATCACCGGCGGCTGCGAAACGGTCATCACGCTGGAGGGCACCAACACCCTGAAGGGCGGCGTCAACTGCGCCGGTCTGCAAAACGGGACGTATCCGGTCACGATCAACGGCAGCGAGAGTGACTCCCTGGAGGCTGTCGGCGGCATCCGCGGCGCGGGAATCGGCGGCGGCGTGAACGCCAACGGCGGCAACATCACCATCAATGGCGGCAATGTGACCGCCACCGGCGGCCTGAGCGCCGCAGGCATCGGCGGCGGCTACGACAACCAGTGGAATGGCGGAACATATAAGCCGACCCCTGACGTAGGCAACGGCTTCAACATCACCATCTCAGGCGGCACGGTCACGGCGAGGGGGACAAACATGGCCGCGGGCATTGGCGGCGGCGGCAGCGGCGACGGCTATAACATCACCATCAACGGCGGCAAGGTGACTGCTACGGGCGGCGCAACTGGTAATAATGCCGGCGGCGCGGGAATCGGCGGCGGCTGGGGCGGCAGCGCCAGCAACATCGAAATCAGCGGCAGCGGCACAACTGTTACCGTAGAAGGTAAAGCAGGGAGCGCCGACATCGGCGCAGGCAATGGCGGGACTGAGGCTGGCAGCAGCAATCATCCCGGCACAGCGTCCAATATCACCGTCAGCGACGGTACAAACGTGAAAAAATCAGACGGCAATGATGCCAATATCGGCTTTTCCGCCAGCGGCGTGCCGTTCCTTGTGATCGACGAAAACGGCAATAGTACTACACATTATAGCAAGGAAGCGAACGTGAGCAGTGTCATCACCGATGGCGTGACCGTCAAGCTGCTGTGCAATGTGGAGCTGAAGGACACCGAATCCATCACCGTCAATGAGGGTAAGAACTTCACCCTCGACCTGAACGGCTTCACCATCTCGCAGAAGAAGGAGCAGACCAATGGTCATTCTCTGCTCACGAACAACGGCACGCTGACCATCAAGGACAGCAGCGCAGCCGGAACCGGCAAGATCACCTATGAAGACACCGGCAGCGGCAGTGGGACGAGTTACACTTCCAACACGATCACGAACAAGGGAACGCTGACGCTTGAGAGCGGCACCATTGAGAACACCTGTTCTACCCATACTCCTCATAATGGACTTCCCTATGCCATCGACAACCAGAGCGGAAGCTCTACCGCTTCGCTGACCATCACCGGCGGCACGGTGGACTGCAAGGCGTACTCCGCCATCCGCCTGTTCTGCAACTCCACGGCGAATACCAATTCCGCGACGATTAGCGGCGGCACGATCAGGGGCTGTGTTGAGTATCAGCAGCCCATAGGTGCGAATGATAAGGCTTTAGGTTCGCTGACCATCAAAGGCGGCAACTTTGAGCGCAACGAAGCAAATATGGTGCGAAGCCTGTATATCTTTTCCTATAAGTCTGATAGGGATTGCAGTGGCATGACCTGCACCATCAGCGGCGGCACCTTTGAAGGTGCAGTCGAGGTGAATCAGTATGCCAAGGGTTTCAATGACAAGTTCATCACCGGCGGCATTTATAAGAACGGTCAATATGAGAACGTAAACGGTGAAACAAAGACATTCATGAATGACCCGAGCAGGTATGTCGTAGGCAACGAGACGGCACGCATCGTCAAGCGCGATGGCAACACACCTGAAAATTACGTCTACACCGTCCTTGCAAAGGAAAATCTGACCGACGGCGTGTATCTGTCCGACCCCACCAGTGCGCTGGCTCCCAACTACTATGTGAGCAGCACGGAAGGCCGCGTGTGGACGGTGCGCTACTCCGCCCCCTCCTCCGGCAGCGATGACAGCGACCCGACCTACGCCATCGAGGCGGACAAGGATATCCAAAACGGCGAGGTGACGGTCAGCCGCCGCTACGCCGAAGCGGGCGACACCGTGACGATCACCGTCAAGCCCGACAGCGGCTATGTCCTCGGTTCCCTGACCGTCACCGATAAGAACGGCGACGCGCTCAAGCTCACCGACAAGGGCGACGGCAAGTACACCTTCACCATGCCTGCGGGCAAGGTGGAAATCACGGCGGCCTTCACCGGAAACAACCCGTTTACGGACGTTCCCGCGGGCAGCTACTATGAGGACGCAGTGATCTGGGCGGTCGGTAAGGGCATCACCACCGGCACTTCTGCCACGACCTTCTCCCCCGACGGCATCTGCACCCGCGCGCAGGCCGTGACCTTCCTGTGGCGCGCCGCCGGCAGCCCCGCACCCACGAGCACGGCCATGCCGTTCACCGACGTTCCCGCGGGCAGCTATTATTACAGCGCCGTCCTGTGGGCCATCGAGAACGGCATCACCAAGGGGACCAGCGACACGACGTTCTCCCCCGACGCGGACTGCACCAGAGCGCAGATCGTGACCTTCCTGTACCGCTATGAGCAGTCGCAGGGCAAGGGCTTCACGGGCGAATGGATGTTCCAGCTCCCGTTTACCGACGTGCCCGAGTGGTGCTATGAGGCGGTGGCCTGGTGCTACATGGAGAAAGTGACCGACGGCACGACCGCTACGACCTTCTCTCCCAATGATGACTGCACCAGAGCGCAGATCGTGACCTTCCTGTACCGCTGCATGAAGTAAGCGGCAGGGGATGCGGCGTTCCTTATCAAAAGCGGGAGCCCCCGGCCATTCCGGCCGAGGGCTCTCGTTTTATCTATGGGTATATTTTTTGAAATCTATTTTGCTGGGCAAGGCATGGAAAGTCTTTCACACATTCCCGGGCCCAGCTGCAAAGGCGAGCCACTTTGCTCCATAAAAATCAAAGTAAAAACGCTGCCCTACCTCGTTTTCCACATAGTGATCCTCTACACGATACCAACCACGCAGTTCACCCCGCAGAGCAGTATCCGTAGAGATCGGCTCGACCCATATGGAATCATGCTCGGAAAGCTCTGCTTTTTGAAGCGGCGAGCCGGTCGGCACAGCAGTGATCGCAAAAGCTGGCGGTATCGCGTAGACCCGGACTGCATCGGCCAAGGACAGCAAACTCCCATCTGCAAATCGAAGTACGCGTTCCTCTGCATTTACCATTGCCCAGCCGTGATCCGGCGAAAACACAGGACTATCATGAAATGCAGGCAGTGCTTCTACCGGAACCGGCTGGAGCAGATCTGCCCGATGATATCGGCTTTCCGGGAGACCCAGAAGAAAGTCCACACTTACCTCATACAGCTCCGACATTCGAATCAGGGAATCTACGGATGGGTTCTTCCGTTCGCCTTCCCATGCGCTCAGCGTTGGTTGCGAAACACCCAGTTCCTTCGCTGCCGTCGTGAGTGTGATTTTTTTCAGTTTTCTGGCCAGTCTATATTGGCGCACCGTAAACACACCCTCCTTTGGAGCGATACTGGTTCTCACAGTACCTGCTTGTTTTATGCTTTATCCGCATCAACAGCAACTGCAACACCATTGAACTCCACATGATCCTCCACAGGAACGATCAACACCTTGCGCCCATCCAGGACCTTTGTTTCCAACAGGTAGCTGTACTCTGGGTCAATGGAGATAGAGAATCGCTCCGTTTTAAGTTCCGCTTTCTTCGTGTCGATCAGATTGGCAGGGTTCAGAACGGTCCCGCTTCCAAATCGCTCTCCACAGAGTGCGCGGAAGGCCTCCGCCTGTTTCTCTGTAATTCCGCAGTTCAGCAGGATATCGCCTATTTCGTGTGCGCTGACCGTCAGCGGCTCCGGATCCTTCGTTTCAAGGTGCGCATCGATCTTAGCAGTCAGCTGTTCATGTATCGCCCGGATGATATCTAAATTAAAAGAATCACCCAACGCTTCTGCAAGAACTCCCTCGAATACCTCGCGCTGCTCTGCGGCCGGCATAGGCGGATCAGTATGAAATACTGCGTCAATGAACTCATGGTGCAGTTCATCGGCTTTGCGGGAATAGAACAGGGCGTTGTAGATATTGGCACTGCGGTCATCGAAGGCAGGGAAAAGGAATCCAAGCTCCGGCGCTGCAACGACCTGATTGGCAGAGCAATGAAACTCATTGTCTCCGGAGAAATAACCCAGCTCTGTTTTTTCTGTTTTGACCGGACAAACTGCACACAGGAAATAGGAAAACACCTCGTCCGAGTCGCTGGAGCGCATAACATCCGAGCTCTTCCGGGGCACATCATAGCAGTCGCTGGCCATGAGCAGAAGATAACTGCTCTCTCCCATATCCAGAGACTGGATGACTTTCTGATAAAATTTCTGACGGGTCTGGTTATCTTTCAGTTCGGAAGTTTTCAGCTCCATCAGGAGTTTGTGCTCCGCGCCCTCTGTGACCTGTTCTGTGGTGAACACGATATCGAGCAGGTTTTTTCCGAGGGTCCCGGACAGCACTTTCTTGAGCAGATTGAGATATTTCTCCGCCTCTTCCTGCGGCATCATGCCAAGAGACTCGTCCAGATCAGCAACGATCTCGCGGTTGCCGTTGACAAAGCAGCCATAGAGTCGGCTGACTGCATTCTTGTCAGGCTTCCAGCGGCGGCGCAGTTCATTGATTTCCTTTTTGTTCATTGAAATTGTCAAACCTTTCTATTCTGTTCCATGCGGAAGCATGGCAATATTTTTCGGTTGGTCAGCACAGGACCCTATTCGGCAGCTTGTCTCGCATTGGACACGGGCAAAAACAGCTGGCAAAATGGTGGGGCAAATCCCTGATAAGGGGCGTGACACGCTGTAAAACGGTCATGCTCTCTTGTTCACCGGATCAGTACGAATTATTTGTTATTATAGCACCCATCGAGAATCGTATCAATGGTTACCAGAGATGATTTAGGATTGAATGGCTTGAATGGTTTAATAAACTGAGTGAAACAGGGCGATTGTCAGTCAGCTTTGTTCCTCAAGACATTCTGGAACTTTGTGGATAAGGTCTGGCGGTCTGCGTATTCGGGCGGTGCATGGGACGGCAGGAGAATGTCGGAG
>CALDMA010000293.1 GCA_937915075.1 uncultured Oscillospiraceae bacterium | reverse complement strand
TCTTTTGCGTGTCGTAACCCGCCAGCGCCAGATAGTTCATGGCGTCCGCGCACTCACTGGCGGAAAAGGCGGTTTCCGCGCCCATCTGCTTGGCAAGCGCCCGGAGGGCTTCGACTGTGTTGACAGACTCGCCGTCCAAATCGGACATCGCGTCCTTGGTAATGCCCATAGTCGCCTGCACCTGGCTCATGGCTGTATCAAAGTCCGCAGTGGTTTTCACGGCGGCGGTTCCGAGACCCGTTACAGCGGCGGTCACCGGGAGCAGCTTCTGCCCAACGCCGGAGATCTTATCCCCGGCGGATCGCAGCTTGTCGCCGACATCCTCGATTTTCGCAAGCGCCGCATTGGACTCGACAGCCTGCTCCCGCAGACGCTTCAGCTCCTGCTCGGTTTCGATGATCTCCCGCTGCAGGGCGTCATATTTGTCCTGCCCCAGATCCCCGCGCTCCAGCTGGGCTTTGGCCTGCTCCTGCGCCTGCTTCAGCGCGTCCAGCTTTTCCTTCGTAGCGCCGACGGCGTCTTTGAGCAGCTTCTGCTTCTGCGTCAGAAGCTCCGTGTTGGCAGGGTCCAGCTTCAGCAGCTTGGAGACGTCCCTCAGACCGGACTGGGTGGTCTTGATGGACGAGTTGACGCTTTTCAGCGCCTTGTCCAGTCCTGTGGTGTCGCCGCCGATCTCAACGGTAATACCCTTGATCCTGCTTGCCATAAAGCGTCGCCTCCTTCCGTCTGTAAACAATTTATTTTTTGCTTGCGACTGCTTGCATTTGCCATCCGCGTTGGGTATAATATAGGAAAAGGAGTGTGATGATCATGGCAAACACATCAGCTGTCTATGCCCGTATTGATTCGGGCTTAAAAGAAAGTGCCGAAAGCATTCTGCAGCAGCTTGGGATTTCTCCGTCCAGCGCGATTCAAATGCTGTACAGTCAGATCGTCCTGACGAGGGGAATGCCTCTGGATCTGCGTCTTCCGTCCCGGAAGCCCACCGCCATCGGCGGAATGAGCCGTGAAGAACTGGATGCGGAACTGATGAAAGGAATGGACTCTCTGAAATCCGGAAGAACCTATTCGGTGGACGAAGTCGATGCTGAACTCTCTAAGGAGTTCGGCATATGAGTGATTCGTACAGCGTCGTCTATTCTCCGGAGGCATTAAACGATCTGAAGGATATCTACGCCTATATCGCGCGGGAACTGCTGGCGCCGGATACGGCACGCAATCAGTTGAACCGCATCCGTAAGGAAATACGATCCCTGGATCTCATGCCTTCCCGCTATGCTTTGGTGGACTGGGAACCATGGAAAAGCATGGGGATGCACAAAGTGCCGGTGGACAATTTTGTCGTGTTCTATACGGTAGACAGCGATTCTATGACCGTTGTCATTATCCGTATCGTATATGGCGGCAGAGATATCGAAAGCATCGCGGCAAAAAAACAGAAATAACGGGAAAGAGGAACGGCATACGCTGTTCCTCTTTTGTAATTCAGAAACGGTCAAAATCCTCCTGCGACGCGACCTTTTCGTACTGCGCGCCGTCGTTGCCTTTTTCCGTCCACATATCCATCACAAGACCGATGGTGAGAAGGTCAAGGTCGGCGACAGCGATGCCGATCTCGGTGCAGCGCAGGAGGAACAGCGCCGTGGTCATTTCACGGCTGCTGCGTTGAAGTTTTTTTTAGAAGCCACATCGGTCACCAGATTGGAACCCCACAGTTCCAGAATCTCCGGCAGCACCTCATAGATGGAGAACATCTCAAACCGGTCGAGCCAGTCATCGATATTGTCCGGAATGCTGTGGTCGGCGTGGTAGGCCATGATGTAGGCCACATTTTCGAAGATCTCCAGATCCTCGATGGCGAAGGAGCCGTCCTCGTTTTTCTTCTTGCTGTAGGAAGCCTCCAGCCTGGACAGGTCCTTAAAAATATCCCGCTTGAACTTAACGCGGTACAGCCTGGGAATGGTTGCGGAGGAGCGGAACTTGACCTCGTGTCCGCCGACGGTCACGTTTTTCTCCAACATGATCAGGCAACCTCCTCGTCCGGGACATAGACAGCCTTGTACCAGTTGTCGTAGGCAGTTTTGTCCGTGGTATCGCCGGTGCGGCTCTTGACCAGACCGTCGCTGCGGGGATCCGCGGTCAGGGACAGCGTTTCGGTACCCGGCTCGATGGTGTCCTCCCTGGTCTTGGACTCGATGGAAGGACGGGACGCGCTGCAGTTATACAGCACATGACGGATGGCCTTCACATCGCCGTCAAACTCGAACAGCAGCGCGAACTTCTCCGTCTCGGTGACGTCGGATTTCTCCACCAGCACCCCCTTGTTGTCCAGCTTTTCCCGCAGGATCTCTGTGCGGAACCATTCGGGGATCAGCGCCATTTCCAGATCGCCGCTGTAGCCGTTATTGGAGCTGGTGCGGAAATACACGATGCCGTCTGCATAGAAGGGAGAAGAATCGCCCTCGGCATCCAGACTCAGGCTGACAGCACCGGGGATAGCCTTGGGCGTTTCATAGGAAAACGTAGTCACGCCGTCCTCGACCGTTTCGGTCAGCTTGGCGGCATGGACGTTTTTCAGATTGTATTTGACTTTATTGCTCATTGCGGTCAAACCTCCATTTCGAAGTAATAAAGGACTTCATAGAGCCGTTCGCTCTCGATCCACGTCTCGGTTTTCTCATAAAAAACGCCGTGCCGATCCAGCACAGCCTCCAGCTTTTGTTCCACCGACAAGTCCTTACAATCGGTGTACAGCTCGATATGAACCTCTGAAACTTTATAATAAACTGCTCCGTCAGCGGCAAAGTTGTCGCTGGCCGGGAGCAGATAGCAGATAAACGGCGGCTCCGGGGACTCGCCCTCCGCGAAGTGGTCGTAGGCGAATGGTAATCCGGACTCCGTCAGAATTTGAATCAGCTCATCCATGCCGCAGGCTCCTTTCGATGTCCTTCTCCAGCTGGTCGATGCCAGCCTGTTCGGCGGGCGCGATATGGCTGCGCCCCGGAACTCTGCCGCCGCCGCGCTTGGCGTGGCCGTGTTCCAGCAGATGCGCCAGTTGGTAGCGGTTGCGGGAATACACCGTCACCTCCAGCGAGCGGGATGTTTCGCGGGTGTTCTTGACAGACCAGCTCTTTGCGTAAGCTCCGGTGGATTTGGGCGCGGTCGCCTTGATCTGGTTTTTGACCAGTGTCCCGGCGCTTTTCACCGCCGCCTTCATCTCATCACAGGCCACATCCGCATACTCGTTCAGTTCCTTCATGACCGTCTCGGAGAGCGCGCCGATAGGAATTTTGAGATTTGCCATCCTATCGCCTCACCTTCCGGCAATGCAGTTTGACGCCCTTGCGCTTGAAATTCATGTGGTCGACCGAGAGAATGTCGTACAGCTCGTCCCGAAACTGCACCCGGTACCCCGTGGAGGTGATGGCGGTGGACTGGGCGCACCAGCGAATCGTGAAATCGATGGTGGAATCGTCCACCACCATTCCCGCCTCTGTCATTTCCTTGCCGCCCTCGGCGCTGACCGTGGCGTGACAGGAATAATACAGCTTCCACTCATTTTTGTGATTGCCGATGGCATCCGCCGACACCTCGTTTTTGGTAATAACGATCTGGGTATTCAGCAGTCCGATCTTCATCAGAAAGCCTCCTTGCGGGAGCCGAAGAGCAGAGAACGAAGGGTCAGCGTCAGCGCATGGTGGTCGGCTTCCTCCCGGTGCTCGTAGAAATAGGCGACTGCGTACATGACCGCCACCTTGCTGTTTTCCACCTGTGCCAGCGCATCGGGACTGTCCACACGGAGAATGTCCGCGCACAGCTTTTCGGCTCCTGTGATGAGCGCGGTAATGATGGGATCGTCTTCATCGAAGTCCACGCGAAGGTACTGTTTCATTTCATTAAGGGAAACAATCATGTCTCATCACCGCCTTGGTCAGAAAAGATGGGCGATGCCGCCCGTAAGAGCAGCACCGCCGTAATCAGGGTCATTCGGTCTTCAGCTTCAGGATCTGCACCGCCTCGGGCAGGATCAGCTTGCCGTCCACACGCTCCTTGGCCACATAGCCGATCATGCCGTTTCC
This sequence comes from uncultured Oscillospiraceae bacterium, assembly GCA_937915075.1. Classification (GTDB taxonomy): domain Bacteria; phylum Bacillota; class Clostridia; order Oscillospirales; family Oscillospiraceae; genus Hominicoprocola. The sequence continues at coordinate 2,199 of CALDMA010000293.1, read as the reverse complement.
GGCGAACAGTTCGGTCAGCTGCTTGAAGGAACGGGTTCCACGGTCGCCGATGTTGTAATAGCTGTAGTCGCCAAAGGCGATGGCGTTCTCCGGCACATACTCGGAAGTATGAACGGCGTATCCGAGGATACGGTCAGGCTCACCCGCCTGGTAGGAAGGCTGCCAGAGATAGGCGCCGTTGTTATCCTTAAACTTGCGGATCTGCGCCACGGTCTTGTCGTTCATGATGAAGGACGCGTTCTTGCGGTAGGGGCGCTTGAGCTCATAGATAAGTCCCAGCACATCATCCGCCTTCAGCGCGGCAGTCAGCGTACCGGCCAAATGACCGCCGCCGGTTTCCGCGAACAGCCCCAGAGGCTGCCCCACACCGGTACCGTTGAGGAAAGCATCCTCCTCGGTGTTGGCCAGGGCCTTGCCGAACTGCTCGATGATGTAGCTCTCCAGATTGAACGCGCTGTCGTAGAGCAGTTCCTCCGTCACCTTGATGGCGACGTGCAGTTTGTGGGCATCCAGCAGGATCTGGGCGAAGGTGGCGTCAGAGAACTGAAGCGCGCCGCCTTCCTCGATCCACGCCGCGGCGGGCTTGGTGGCTGCGATGTTGATCTTGTGCTCCCCGGAAGTGGTGATCACATGACCCAGGCGGCGCATGATGTTCTCCTCAGACAGCGTCTGGATCAGACGGCGGTCATATTCCTCAGGAACGAGGTAGCCGCCATCGGCGTCCACACCTTCCTGCAGAACATTGCTGACCTGACGGAAATTGGTGCGCAGAGCGGTCAGCATTCCCTTACGGTATTCGTCAGACGCGCGTCCGGTCTTGACCTCCGGCTGCTTGCCGGTGGTGGGCTTGGAAGTGAGGGGCGCGTTCACAGGCTTACTGAGTTCAGCATCCAGCGCTTCCTGGCGTTCCAGACGGGCGATTTCCTTGCCAAGATCGGCGATGTCCTGCTCCATACGGGTGTAGGCGGCGTCGTCCTCGGCGGTCAGGGTACCCTTCTCGGTACGATGGGAATCCAGAAATGCCTTGGCGGCATTCCATGCGGTATTGCGCTTCTCGCGCAGTTCCTGAATCGTCATAATCAAAAATCCTCCTTAATGTTTCATCAGATCGAGCCGCTCCATGAGATCATTCACGGAGCGTTCCGGTTGGGTGGGTTTCTTTTCGATGCGGCACTTCGCCGCCAGCTTATCCATCAGATGGTTGGTGACCGCCGCCCGGGAGAACAGCATCTGCCGGGCGGCATGGTCTTCTGCGGAAGCGTTTGCCGGCCTGACCATGATCTCGTCGGCGAAGCCCAGATCGACCGCCGTGTGCGCGTCCATCCAGGTTTCCGCGTCCATCAGATGGGACAGCCTGGCGCGGCTCATGCCGGTCTTGATCTCATAGGCGTTGATGATGGATTCCTTTACCTCATCCAACATGGCGATGGCCTTCTGCATTTCCGCGGCATCGCCCATAGCCATAGTGGCGGGATTGTGGATCATCAGCATCGACACGGGAGACACCAGAACCCTGGTGCCGGCCATGGCGACGACAGAAGCGGCAGAGGCGGCGATGCCGTCAATCTTAACGGTCACGCTGCCTCTGTAGTCCATGAGCATATTGTAGATCTGGGCGGCGGCCACACAGTCCCCGCCGGGGCTGTTGATCCAGACCGTGATGTCGCCGCTCCCGGCATTCAGTTCCTCGCGGAACAGCTGGGGCGTGATATCATCGTCAAACCAGCTTTCCTCGGCGATGGTTCCGCTCAGCGTGAGAATCCGCTGTTCCGGTTCCGTCTCCGTTGGAGCCTGATTCGTCCAGTTCCAAAATTTCTTCACCTTCATTTTCCTCCTTCCCAGCGAAGATTCCCGCGTCCTGCAGCTTGGTCATGTTTCCGTTGATGAGATATAGGTCGCCGCCGAGCTCGGCAGGGATGCGGTCAAGGTTCTCAAGCTCTCGGATATCATTTGCAGACATCCAGCCGTTCTGTCTGGCGGTGGCGTAGCCGTTCATCCGGCTCTCATAGTCGCCGCGCAGCAGACCGTCCACATTAAACTTCACAAAATACGATTCTTTTTCGCGTTCCGTCAGCAGTGCCCGGTTGATGGCCTGCTCCCAGCGCACGATCCACGGCTCCAGCGTGTATTTCACGAATTCCAGCGACTGCTGCTCAATATTGGAAAAACTCGACTTCTCCAGGTCGCCCACCATATGGG
>CALDMA010000292.1 GCA_937915075.1 uncultured Oscillospiraceae bacterium | reverse complement strand
ATTATGTTTGGCCGGATTACGCCACCCAAACCCTGAACGTGGCCAAAATTGTTTACGAGAATCAGTCCTATTATGTGGCTCGCCGCAATGGAAGCGACGCATTGCTTTGCATCCGCCGCCAGTATCTTCCTCATGCCGACGATGCCGCATGGTGCCCCCGTGAAACCGGCAACGGTCTTGGCTGGAACGCGGACTGGACGCTGCATTTGGATGCTGCCGTGGTCAAGGGTAAGAAAGAACTGGCCGCCTGCCGGGAAAAATGGCGGTTGAAATTCAATCAGGTAGCGCTGAGCGCCGCTAAAAGTCGGATCAACGTTGCTAAAAGCCGCATCGTAGAGCTGGAGCAGGAGCTTGCCGAGCAGCGCAATCTTCTGCGGCTGGATTCCGAAGCGCTGCTCAATCAGCTTGGTTCAGAAGGAGAGTTGGATGACTGAGTTCGATTTCACCGAGATCCATTGTCATACCGATCAGGGCTCCAATCTTCGCTTTAAGGATTCTACCGTAAAGGTCGAGGCCGGGATCGACTATGCCATCCAGATCGGTCTAAAGGGCATGGCGATCACCGACCATGAATCTCTGTCCGCCCACATCCGGGCGCTCAATCATGTTAAAAAACTCAAAGCCAAGGCAGAAGAAAAGGGAGAAGCGTTTGACTTCTCCCTTGTTTTGGGCAACGAGATTTACTTGATTGACCAGACAGAGCAAAAGGATGATTTCAAAGGACAGCCCGGTACGGACAACTTCTGGCATTTCCTGTTGCTGGCCAAAGACGCACAAGGCCATCGGCAGTTGCGAGAGTTGAGTACCCGTGCATGGCAGAGGGCGTATTCCTACAAGGGCGTTGTTCGCCCCAATACGTTTTATCAAGATATTGAAGAGATCGTCGGCAGGGAGCCCGGCCACCTCATCGCCTCTACCGCCTGCCTTGGCGGACGGCTGGCTCATCTGGTGGCCGCAGGCGATACGCAGGGCGTTATCGACTTCTGCGCCTGGTGCCGCAAGCAGTTTGGCGAAGAAAACTTTTTCATTGAAATGCAGTGCGGCGTTACCCCGGAGCAGATTGACTTCAACCAGCGCATTCTCCGCTTTTGCAAGACCTTTGGCTATCCGTGGGTCATTTCCAACGACGTTCACTACTTGTCAAAGGACAAGCGCAAGCTGCACGAAGCCTTCCTTAATTCCAGCGCGGAGGATGAGGCCGCCAGCCGGGAAATGGGCGAGTTCTACGAAAGCACCTATTTCAAAACACCCGAGGAAATGATGGAGCGCCTGTCTTATTACGAGAAAAGTGATATTGTTGCAGGTTTCCGTAATTCTGAGCGTATTCGCCGGATGTGCGCGGATGCCGGGGACTATGGCCTGTTCCGCAAAACCATTGTTCCGGAGCGGAAGATGCTGCAGCCTCCCGTGGTACGCGGCACCTTCGCTCCTTATTACAGCGTCTGCCCGAACATCAAAGCGTTGGCCGACAGTCCCTACGAGCAGGATCGTTTCTTTTTGCAGGAATGCGAGAAGGGGCTGGCTGAGAAGAACATCTTCCTGACGGAAGCCATTGCCCGCCGCGTAGATGTGGAAGTGGAGCAGATGCTCAAAATCTCCGACGCGCTTGGCTGCCGCATGTCCGGCTACTACAATCTGATGCAGCGCATTATTGAAATCGCGTGGACGGTCTCCTTCGTGGGCAACGGTCGCGGCAGTTCCTGCGGTTTTTACTGTGCCTACCTCATGAACATCACACAGGTCGATTCCATCAAGCACAACCTGCCCTGGTGGCGGCACATTCACCAGACCAAGGTGGAGCTGGCCGACGTGGACAGCGATTTTTCGCCCTCCAAGCGGCCTCAAATTTTTGAACTGCTGAAGCAGGAGTTCGGCTACGACCGCTGCCTGAACATCATCACCTTCCGTTCGGAAACATTAAAGTCCGCCATCAAGACGGCCTGCCGTGGGCTGGGCATTGACAGCGATACGGCCAATGAGCTTTCTCCGCTGGTGCCTGTTACACGCGGCCATGTGTGGACGTGGAGCGAATGCTGCAAGGGCACGGAGGATAACGGCTTCCAGCCCGTCACCGAGCTTCTGAATCGAATTCGCCTGTTCCCCATGCTGGAAGAAACCATTCAGGAGATCGAAGGGTTGGTTTCCGGCTCCGGCATTCATGCCAGCGGCTTCTACATTTTCAATAATCCCTATTTGGAACAGGTCAGTATGATGCGGGCACCCAACGGCACCCCCGTTACCTGCTGGGAAATGGCGGATTCGGATGCGGCTGGCTGCCTGAAAGTAGACCTGCTGGTAACGGATGCCGTGGAGAAGATGCAGAAATGCGTGGAGCTGCTGTGTGCTGACGGTCTGATGCAGTGGCAGGGCAGCCTGAAGGCCACCTACGATAAGTATCTGCATCCCGACGTGCTGAACTATGATAACGCTGACATGTGGGACGAAGCGGGCGAAGGCAAAATCATTGATCTGTTCCAGTTTCAGGGGCCGCTGGGCATTGAAGCCATGCGCAAAATTCGTCCCCGCACCCTGAAGCAGCTCGCACTGGCCAGCTCCGTCATGCGCCTCATGGGTAATGAGGACATGGAACCCATGGATCATTACGTCGCTCTGAAAGGCCACCGGGAAAACTGGATCAAGGAAATGCAGGATCATGGTCTGAACGAGGAGGAACAGCAGGCGCTCATCTCTCTGCTGGATGAGAACGACGGCTGCTCCATCGAGCAGGAGGACATGATGCGCCTGGTGCTGGATCCTCACATTTCCGGCTTCACCATGCCGGAGTGCAACAAGCTCAGAAAGGGCACTAGCAAGAAAAAGAAAGACATCATCGACGCAGCTCTGAAACGCTATTACGAGAAGGGGCAGCAAATCGGCACCCGGAAGGCGATGCTGGACTATGTTTATACGTTTGGCATCAAGCCTCAGCTTGGCTAAAAGGTTGGTCAAGTAAAATTCAGTGAACGCAAGCAAAAGCGGTGTGGGCCTCGGCCTGCTAACGGTGGAACCCTAAACGCATAAGCGCATGGCAACACCGTGCCGAGCTGCTTCGCAGCAGGTGTAGAGACTAATGGTACGTTCGAGATTAGCACGGACGGAAGCTCTGAAATGCCGGTCGCAGGAATTTCAGAAAGGAGATTTTATGGGCAAAAAGAAATCTGTTTTTAAGGTACACAAGAAAAGAAAGCCCAATGTTTGTTACATCCAAATAGACTGCGCAATCCACAATTCAACACAGATGATCGCTGAGCTTCACAAGCTGGAAGCAGCCGTTCGTGCGGGACGGGAAGCATTTGAAAACATTGCCAAGCTCACGAACAGAGCTCCGGTAATGGATTTTTATTTTAATGAAGCTGAAGAACCCCAACCAGTTTCGCCCCACACTCAGGACAACGCTTTGTCTTGACTCCAAAGCTAATGGTGGTCCCGCATTCGGGGCATTTCACTTGAACTGTTTTCTTTTTTAGATGTTTGGCCACATTGGTTTGAATTATTTTTAATAGGGCGGGGTCGATGTTAACTTTGTTGCCTGCCATTTCCATCATCCTTTGCATCAAAAGAGTGTGACCCATTTTACCGCCATGGCCTTCTCTAACGCCTTTCTGCGGTTCTACGCCTAAACTGCCATATCATTCTTCTCCCTCAAAAGAATAAAATCTGGGCATACGACCTTTTTGGATTATGCGCGAAACAGCGTTTATTGTCAGTGCTTTTTCAAAAACTTTTTTGCCTAAAGATACGCGCACCTTTGCTTGAATACGCCCTTGCTTTTTTACAACCAATATGCAGTTATCAACTATTTCCACAAAAGAAGAACCGAGTGTTTCTAATTGTGCTTGCCCTATTTGTAAGAAATAAGACTTGGGGGCGAGAAGCGTAAGCACTGGGCAGGGTTTGGAACTGCTTGTTAGGTTCGGTATGAAAATAGAGGGAAGTTTCTCCTGCGCTTGCTGCTTAGTTGAATGAGCCTGAAGTTTTCTACCGGGGGCCACGTAGGGCATTTCTACATGTTCTTGGGTATACCGGTAATATTCCGTTTCAATGTGATAAGGTGAGCCAGCTAGACTTTTCATTTTTGCCTCCCATTGGAAGAGTGTAGACATTGTATCATTTTTGACCATCTTTTACAAGCCTGCGACCGGCATAAGAGATAGTCCACTCCCGCTGGTGAAACAAACAGCGTTCAAGTACCGGGAAACCGGGGGTATTCAGAATTCCTTTTCCTCCTGTCACACCCTTCCCTACGCGGCCATCGCCTTGCAGGAAATGAACCTGTATCACTTCTCCCCTCACATTTACTGGCAGACCGCCGTACTCACCATCAACGCCGGGGCCAATGAAAGCAATGATGATAACGGCGCTACCAACTACGGAAAGATCGCCAAAGCCATCGGCGATATGAAGCATCAGGGCGTGCAGGTAGCGCTCCCGGAGATCACATCCGCTTCCTTCGGTTTCAAACCGGATGCAACCAATGATCGTATCATCTTTGGCCTGAAGGGCATGGTCGGCATCGGCGATGAGGCGGCACAGCAGGTGGTGGCCAATCGTCCTTATACCTCGCTGGCCGACTTCTATCAAAAGAACATGAGCCTTGGCAACGTAGCTCTGTTGGCACTGGTTAAGGGCGGCTGCTTTGACTGTTTCGGTCTTACCCGTCAGCAGGCTGCCCAGCAAATGCTTGACTGCATTGCCTTCGCCAAGGTGGAACCCAAGGCGGCGCTGACGTTCCAGAACTTCCCCGCCATGAAGGCCATGTCGGGCTTCATCCCCAGCCGAATGGACTTTCAGGTTAGTCTGGTTTCCTTCCGCTCCTATATTTTCAAGAAGGAGTTCCTGTTCAGCAATAAGCCCAAAGCCTATAAACTGGATGATTATGCCGCCCGGTTTTTTGAGAACGAAGCCATTCACTGCTTCACTGAGGGGCTGGAGTATGACTATCAGGGCGCTGATTTCATTATCTACCAGGCCAAGTTTGAAAAGCGCTATAAGGAACTCATTCGGGAATTGACGGAATGGATGCAGCAGCCTGAGACTTTGGCTGCTTTCAACCAGCGGCTTAATGACGCTTTCTGCGGCGACCTGCGCGATAAATATCTGAAAGGCTCTACTGCCAAGTGGGAGATGGACAGCCTGTCTTTCTACTACACGGAGCATGAACTATCACACGCCAATTTGACTCAATATAATGTGTCTCCGTTCGGCTCCATTCCCGAAGAGCCCATTGTACTGGCCGTCAAGGAGCGTAAGGATCGTAAGACCGGCGTGGTCAGCACGTGGAATCAGTACCAGCTTTTCCGCATTGCGGGCACGGTACTGGATCGGGACAATACCAAGCACACCATTTCCCTCCTGACCTTGGAAGGCGTGGTTACGGTCAAATTCTTTGCCGGGAATTTCGCTCACTACAACAAGCAGATCTCTGAAAAGCTCCCCGGTCAGGACAAAAAGACCGTCATCGAAAAGAGCTGGTTCGCTCGCGGCACCAAGCTGCTCATCACCGGCATTCGCCGGGGCGACAACTTTGTACCCAAGAAATATTCGGACTCCGTATACAACCACACCGTTTGTCTAATCGAAGAAGTGCTGCCGGACGGAAGCCTGCAGCTGAAACTGGATCGAGAAAGGACGGAT
>CALDMA010000291.1 GCA_937915075.1 uncultured Oscillospiraceae bacterium | reverse complement strand
CCCGCGGCATCGAGGCGCTGATCAGTCGTTATGAGATGGAACAAGGCGACGATGTCTGGCTCTGTACCTACAAGCTGAAAGAGATTGGCTGTGATCTCGAAGAATGGGAGAAAGAAAGAGGTGACCAATGAGCGACCGAAAAAACGCGGAGGGCTACTCCGATCCGACAGCCTATCAGGCCATGCTGAACCTTGAAATTGAGGAGCTTCGCTTTAAGAAGTTGCTCAGGTCTATCAAGGATATGTGCGACTTGGCAGACTTTGAGATCGAGGGTCGTGTCGTTCTGATCGACAAACGGTCCGGACGAGTATGGAGGTAGCCTCTCCAAATTGCGTGAATTTGCCCCGGTTCTGTCTAACCTAAGATAGAATTCGGGGCTCTTTCATGCGCAAAAATCGTGGCCACTTTTGTTTTGAAAAAAACGGGCTTCTGCCCACTTTCTTTCGGAAACTGAGTAAATTTGGGCGAGTTGAGAGACTTGTAGGGACAGTTCTGGCCAGAAAAAGTGGGTTTTTGCCCGGTTTTATTTGAAAAGTGGGCAGGCTGAAACCGTTGGTACACAAGGCTTTGCGGGTTTTCTGCCCACTTTCCCACTTTTTTCTCTTATTAGTGTGAAGAAAAAATGTAAAAAATATATATAAGTGGCAAAGAAAAGTGGGTTTTTGGCCAGAACCTAAATTTCCTCAAAAACTCCGACTTCCTTTTCATCTGCGAGTGTGATATACTAAGCTTGCGACACAATTAAATCTTCTTATCCGCTTTACTATGGGAGAATTACTTGGCAACAAGTGTTTCTCTCTTAACTCGTTATACCCATAGTGGTGGTAAGAGGATTGTGTCGCAGCAATGAGAGATGCGCTTTTGCAGGGTGCGTCTCTTCGTTGGGGCGCACCTTTTTTTATTTGCACTCTTACGAGGGGAGGACGGAGCGTGGCACGGCCTTACACTGAACAGCAAGTTCTCAAGAAACTGGATATTCCCGATTTCAGACATTTGACAAAAGAAAAAGTCATTGCTTTTGCGACGATGGTTCCGAGAATGAACCCCGAAGTTGCAAAGAAAGCTCTTGAGCAATTCCCAAACTTTGCTTCGACTTCCCTTGATATTTTGAAAGAGTACCGCGGCGTCATCCAGGAAGCCATTGAAGACGATCGGGAGAGTATGCGCAGTTGCTACGATATGTATAACCGCGTGATGGACTCTCTTGAAAAAATGCTTGATAACGATGACCTTACATTTGAGCAGAAGACTTATATTCTTAACCAGATGCAGGAAGTCGCCGCAGCGGTAGCGGACAAGGACTCTGAAAAATCGAGGAACCGTTTGAAGCTCATAGGAATTATCGGAGGCGTGGCTGCTGCTATTGTCGCGGCTCTGGCTTCGAGTCTCGGCGGTAATATCGCACTGAAAGAAAGCAACGATATTGATGATGACAACATAACGGATTTATAAGAAAGGATGGACAGCATGAGTAAAGGTAACGGAAAGCGCAGCACTGGCGGACTGATCCTCGATGTGATACTTACTTGCTGCACAGGAGGTCTGTGGCTGATCTGGATACTCATTCGGTATCTGCGAAACAATAGCTGACCTGCTTGATATTTGACCGAGACGCTTGAAAAGGTGTCTCGGCTTTTTTATGCCCTTTTTGGCTTCCGCAGAAAAAACAGGGTCTTTTATGGAGAGGAGAGAGATGTGTTGTACATTTCCCTCTCTCCATTTTATTTTTTATCGAAAGGAGGTCATTTCGTGGCCAGAAGTTCCAGACTTGAGAGCGGATTTCAAGACCGTTTGATTGAGTCGCTGAAAGCATTATTCCCTGGGTGCATGGTCTTTAAGATGGATCAAATCCAAGGGCTTCCCGATCTGTTGATCCTTTATGGCAAGAAGTGGGCCTCCCTCGAATGCAAGAGATCCGCGACGGCCAAAAAGCGCCCAAATCAGGACTACTATGTTGAGAAGATGAATGATATGTCATTTTCTCGCTTTGTGTGTCCGGAAAATAAAGAGGAGGTACTGAATGAACTTCAACAGGCATTCCAACCTTGAAGGTCAACACGCCTTCCTTGGTGCGAGCAAGTATCACTGGATCAATTATACCGACGATAAAATCGCGGACTCCTATGTGAGATTTCTGGCAACACAGAAAGGAACTGTTCTTCACGCATTCGCTGCTCAGTGTATTCTCTTGGGGCAGAAACTTCCCAAGTCTCAGAAGACGCTGAACATGTATGTGAATGACGCCATCGGTTATAAGATGACGCCGGAACAGATCCTCTACTATTCCCCGAACTGTTTCGGAACGACCGATACGATTTGTTTCCGAAATAATTTCCTACGCATCCATGATTTGAAGACCGGAGAAATTGATGCTCACATTGAACAGTTGGAGGTTTATGCCGCTCTGTTCTGCTTGGAGTATCATATTCGTCCCGCTGACATTGAAATGGAACTGCGCATCTACCAGCACGATCAAATTCTGTACCATAAGCCCACTGTCGAGGATATTCTGCCAATCATGGACAGGATCGTCACAGCCGACAAGGTCATCAACAAAATTAGAGAAGAGGAGGGTTAAGCTATGGACCTCGTAGAGGAAGATATTCTGATGCACTATGGCGTCAAACGGCGCTCTGGGCGCTATCCGTGGGGTTCTGGTGATAACCCTTATCAGCATGGCGGTGACTTCCTTGCTCGCGTCGAAGAGCTTCAGCGACTCGGTAAGACTGAAAAACAGATCGCCGATGAACTTCATCTTTCGACGACTGACTTGCGAATGCAGGTTCGCGTTGCAAAGCATGAGCGTCGTGCTCTTCAGGCGGACCGCGCCCGTTCTTTGCGAGAAGACGGCAAGACATTGGATGAGATCGCCTCGATCCTCGGCTATGCGAACGACTCTTCTGTTCGCGCACTGCTGAATGAAAACACGGCAGCCAATAAGAATAAAGCGCAAGCCACCGCAGAG
>CALDMA010000290.1 GCA_937915075.1 uncultured Oscillospiraceae bacterium | reverse complement strand
TGCCGTCGCCCTTGTCCTTGAGCGTCAGCTCGTTGCCGTTCTTGTCGGTGACGGTCAGGGTCTCGAGGACGTAGCCGCTGTCGGGCTTGACGGTAATCGTCACGGTATCGCCGCGCTCGGCGTAGCGGGGGCTGACGGTCACAGTGCCGTGCTCGGTCTTGCTCGGGGTAGAGACGGCGTAGGTCGGGTCAGAGGAGCTTCCGCCGGAGGAAATGTAGCTCCAAGAGGCAGTCAGGGTAGCCGTGGCAGAAACCGTGTAGGAGGCGCCGGCGGCATAGAACGTGCTGCTGGCATACCAGCCGTTGAAGGTATAGCCGCTGCGCTTGGGCGCGGGAAGAGTGATCTCCGTGCCGCCGGCCACATTGTATGTGGTGTCGGCAGTTGCGCCGTCGTTGTAATTCAGGGTAAGGGTGACCTTCTGCTCAGTCGAAGCCTTCAAATCGGTGACGGTATCGCCGGGCTTTGCGGCAGCGGTAGCAGCGGCAACATTCGCGTAGTATCCATAGGTGCTGCCATCGGCGCTCTTGACTTCGGCGCCGACCGAATCAGCCAGATAACCGGTGTTTTTCAAATCAGTGGAGAAGCTGCCGCCGGAGATGTCGATGTTGTCACTATTGCTCACATCCCAACCGGTTACATTAAATTTACCGCCTTCAATGTTCAGCTTCGGAACAACCGTAAGATCGGAGCTATGAGGCTTCACAACGATTTTCCCATTCACTTCCGCGTTTTTAATCGTAGTAACGCTATTGGGAAGGCCATTACTCCAAACGCCGACCCAAATGGTACCGTTGATCGTACCGTTGTTGATCGTAGCCTGCGCCCAGTTCTGAACAGCAGAGGCCGTATTGGTTGATGTGTCACCGCTCGTTTCAATCAAGCCGCCATTGATCTCCAAAATTCCGTGATCGTCGTTTTTAATTGCGATAAAGCCATCTTGCTTGATATGTCCGCCATTGATGGTCAAATTCGCTTCATTGTTCTTTCCGGCATTGCGGATCAGAGAAGAACCATTCGGCATTGTACCGGTCGCATTGTAAACACTGCCGCTTTCAATAGTCATTGTGCCTTGGTTGTCGATAACATAGTAACCCGCAGCATTGTTGTCCTCACGACGGATCATGCCAGTTCCTTCGGCAGAGCTGTCTTTGATGGTCACAGTACCATTGTTAAGCAGCGCGGGTGTGCTTGCAACCGTACCGCCGCTCAAAACTTTACCGTTCAGGTCGAGGGTGATGGTCTTGTCCGCGGGGATCGTGACGTTCTCGGTCACATCCTTCAGCAGCGTGACGGTATCGTTCGTTTCTGCCTTGCTGATGGCCTCGGCGAGGGTTGCGTAACCAACGCCGTTGATCGTAGCGGCAGGATCAACGGCGGCCGCAACATAGCCGGTCAGGTCGGTTGTTTTGCTGCCCTTTACGCCCTTGGTGGTATCAACGGCATCGGCAATCGTATTGGCGTTCTCGCCGGTGCCCATGGTAAGCGTGAGCTTATCGGAGGTAAAGCTCTTGTTGTTGGCCGCCGCATCGTCGTAAATGAGGTAGCCGGTGCCGGTGATGGTGTTATCGGTGATGCTGACCTCGGGGACGGCAGACATAGTCAGCAGCTTTTCGTGCAGCGTGATCGCGTTGCCGCCGGTGAGGTTCAGAGTGTTGTTCTTGATCTCGGCGGTGGTCAAGCTGCTGAGCTGGATGCAAGCACGTCCAGTATCCGTAATGGAAATCTCATTGCCCTCGATCGTCGCCTTGATATTGGCATGGTCAATGTTGATGCCGCGAGCGAAGCCGCTGATTTCGTTGTTCTTGATAATCAGCTCATTGCCGCCCTTGCACTGAGCAAAGATGGAGTAGGCGTTGCTGTCGCCGGAGTAGTTGGCGCCGTCGAACACGTTGTCGTGGATGTTGTATTTCATCCCAGTGTTCTCAAAGTTGTCGTAGACATACAGACGGCCGTTGAATTTGCAGTTCTTGATCTCCATTTCGCCGGTAGCAGTCTTGGTGCTGCTTCCTGTTGCGTTCATAGCAGAAGCGCCGACGGTGGTGCTTTTTGTGGTCGTAAATTCGATATTGTCGATAGTCAGCTTGCCAGAGTCAGTGTACATACTGTCATAACCGCCGGCCACATAAGCCTGCACATTGCCGTCCGTCAGCTTGGCCATGCTGCCATCGGAACCGTTCACACCGATGATGCTGATGCTGGTACGAGCGATCTGATGATTACCGCCAACGGTGCAATCAATCTGGTTGCCGGCAGACTGAAGAGAGGTAAAGCCCGCCAGAGTACCGTAGATATAAAATTTGACCTCGGTCACGGGTGCCGTGTTATTTACATAGCTATGTAGCGGAGCTTCGTTATTCACGACGTCCAAAACGCCATCGCTATTCGTACCTACACCGTACAGCGCCATATATGCCTCGTTCGCGGCCTTGCAGGTGTCGTACTTTATGCCCTCGTACACGGTTTTTGCCGCAGTGATGACCGCTTCTGGAACCTCGGAGCCGTAGGTCAGTTCGAGGGTAACGTAGTTCTCTGGTGTCCCCGCCTCCTCCGCCAAGGCTGCCGTCGGCAAGAGCGACAGCGCCATAGCGAGGCACAGTAAAATGGATAGCAGCTTATGTTTCATAATGATCCTCCTACAGTATATATTTTCCGCGGCTCCCCGCGGTTGGGGCACTTATTTTCACCGGCTCCGCCGGAGGTTCACATAGAATTGCCGTGCATTGACTCAAAGGCCGGCCCGCGCAGATGGGGCAGCCGCAGCGCTGCTTTCCCGTGCGGGTACTGACGGCTGAACGCCACGCATGGCCGTTTTCGCAGAGCCACCAGACCTTACGGCTGCTGCCAGCCGTTACCTGCTCTGGTGTAAGGCTGCCGTTGCGCGTCGGATGCCACTGCGAGGCAACGACCGGCTCTATCGTCGCGAGGTCATTAAAGCCGGGCAGGACCTTGCGATTGGCGCAAAA
>CALDMA010000289.1 GCA_937915075.1 uncultured Oscillospiraceae bacterium | reverse complement strand
TCAGCAGCACGTTCTTGCCCGCAGCAGCCAGCGCAGCGCCCAAATTGTGCGTCGTGGTCGTCTTCGCCACACCGCCCTTTTGATTTGCAATTGCGATTACTTTCATTGCAGCATCTCCTTTTATCTAATTTAATTATATAATTTATATATAATACATAAACAAATTATTTTGTCAACACAGCATAGCAAAAAACACCAGTGGACGATGCCACTGGTGTTTTTTAGACAATATGTAATGCCCCCGATTTGGAGAAACTCGGATTTGCTTGTATAGTTCCACCTTTATTTCCCAGTTTTACAAAATACAACGTTCTTCTGAGCTAATGATATTGATCCGTTGTCTCATCCTCCAATGATCCGACTGTACTCCACGTACACACCCTCGATGCTTCTACTTCTTGTCAATTTCGTTCCTTCCAATTCCATTTGCAGTGCCTTTAATTCGTTGATACGATTTTCATGTTTTTCCCGCATCGCCAAATTCTCAGGATTCTCATCCATACCTTCGCCGCTCAGTGCTCTTACAATTTTATCACTGCGGCAAATTTGATATGCAATATTTTTACTCAGAGCTTCTTCTGTAAGGTTGTTTCCATCAAGTTCTGGCGCCTCGTTTCCGCTCTTTACAACTTCATACTCGACAAAATTATGAGCATAATAAAATTCTTCTTTTCCAGAAGCCAGAAACTCTTTCTGACTCCTCTCCGATATATTAAGCTCTTTTGCCTTTGATGCAAACTCCTCCCTGCCAATTGTTTCGATTCCATACGCATCTCGCTCTTCTTTGCTCATCATTTCAGGATTCATAGTCACTGAAGATCTCCCCGCAGTGCCAGCCTCCAAATTTCGATACGATATACCCGCTTCTAATAACTCATACCCCGGACCAAGAATATAGTATTCCGTAGAAATCTGAACTGTTTCATTAGGCTCAACATCCACTACAAACCATAGAAACTGTCCAACATCTGATTCATCCGGTGACCACATCCATTCCCGATAAAGATAATCATCTCGAGAAGTTTCCCCATCGTTGGTACTCCTCATTGCACCTACCAGCCCCATAATCGACCATGCATACGATGCCCCAATCTTATTAATTGCTGTAATTGCCAGCCCGATAACCTCACTTGCTATATCCGCATAATCTGGTTCTGACCCAGTCGATTCTGGCGCTGAACCTAAATATTTCTTGCTCGTACTTGTCCAAAAAAGCAGCGTTATCTTGATTTGATGTACAGTTTATCTCCATACAGGCCATCCTAATAAGGTCTGCATCAGTTCCAGAACTCCAATCTGCTGATGCTGTTCCTGCGAACCTATAATTAAATGCCCATGCCTGCCTGGCACTCGACCACTCTGCTCCCATAAAGGCAATAGAACTTGCTGCATAGACATCTGCCAATTCCGGATACCTATACGACAACGAATTTGATTTTTCTGTTGATCTAACAATTGTATCTGTTGATGCATAGCAAGTCATTCCACCCATATTTATTAGCATACAGCAAATAACAATTACACTCAGGAATCGAAAACTTTTCTTCATTATTTTTCTCCTTTCTCAGGTATATGAGAAATTTCTACAACCACTTCGTCATCATCTATTCCCCATATAACCGCTCCATCTTCATAAGTTGCTCCACATTCTACGGCGAACCTCAGTTCTTCGCCCTTATCCAAATCTCCATGATATAATGCATCTATTATTATAATTCCATTTCCACCTCCAACCGGAATATATTCATGAGACCGCCCGACTTCAACCCCAAGATTGTATTCTCCATCTGTACTTTCTGTATTCCATATTTCAAAATATGAAACATTATCAAATTTTTTAATTTGGTTTGGGAATGTGCATAAAACATCCACTAATTCACACCCCGTAGGAAAATAAAATGCTACGCCGCCCCAATCTTCAGAACCAATACTAATAAGCGAAATTAGTCTCAATTCAATTACATTTGGATTTCTTTCATAACATATCACCGTTCCTTTTGCTGCGGTTCCGACCTCTGTTGCGTCTACAGAAAAATCTTGGTTTCCCAAGATCTCAGAGAAATTCCATTCCTTTGCGCTTTCCTTTTTTTCTTCTGCATCTTTACATCCATACAGCATGCAGATGCATATGCTCAAGCAAATGTATAAAACGAATTTTTTCACACTCTTCTCCATCACATAATTGCTCCTTATAACGCAAAAGTGCGCATGAACGTATTCCTACAGGGACTGATGTTCGTGTTCCCACGCTTGCGATTTTAATTTGGTCTACTCAGCATTGGAAGGGCAAATATTCCCAGTCCAGTTTCTCTCTGGTATGGTGCATGAACTGCCTGTCGTACATATCGTCTCCTCCATTTCTCTTTGCTTGTCAATTCCAATCTAAGTATGAATGCAAATCGTGGAAAAGTAAAGAAACCCAATGTAACATCGATGCAACAAGCAGTTGCCTTTTCTATATTTTCGCTCCACCCTTTAATTTTCTGCCCACTTTTGATATAATTCTCACGCTGCGACTCCTTCCAGCGGAAGGAGGTGAACGCCTTGTCGTACTTAACCGCCTTTGCTATCTCCGTACTGGCAGGCGTAGTTTCATTCTACATCTGCAAGTGGCTGGATGGAGATAGTTGACTCCGCAGCACCCGGCCCAACGGTCAGGTCCACCGATAACGGACAAGAAGCCCTCCAGAAGCTGCAACTTCTGGAGGGCTTCGCTACGCCTTGTGTAGTTTTCTTAACCGCCTTTGCTCGGTCAACTGTAGTTTAGCAGATTCCGCTGATTTTGTCAACGGATGATCCTGTCGATTGGCGGTGCTCCCGCATTAGATTATATAATTTATATATTATATATACAGTATATAAATTATATAATTTTTTCTTTCAACCTCTTTGAAGGCTGTCTGATACCTAATCGTCAGCATTCAAATCCTCCAGCAGGTCTTTTACGGAAGAAAAAGACCTGCTCATTCCAACCCCATTCTCTGCATCCTCGATTGCTTTCCTTGTTACAACGTTCGGCTCTTCGCTGCCAATCTCAAAAGGAATGCGATACTCACGCACCGCCTTCTTCGCAAAAATATTGAATGCAGTCGTCATCGTCATTCCCATATCTGCGCAAAATGCTTCAAACTGCATTTTTAAGTCGCTGTCCATTCGGATATTGATGTTTGTGCTTGCCATTATCGCAGTTCCTTTCTTCGGTCCCGTTCGCTGCGTTTTTGCGTGGTTTACATAACCCAGTTTCCCGGTTGTTTGTTGTTCAGCAGACTACGCTAATTTGTCAGCGGATGATTCCGCGATTTGCAGCATTTCATCTTTATCTTATATAAATTATATACATTGCATATAGTATATAATTTATATAAGTTTTGTGTGTTCAGTCCTCGTAATGCCCTCTACATGAAAGGATCACAAGCTGTTCCCCTTCCACTGTATAAACCAGTCTGTTCGTCTCGTCAATCCGTCTGCTCCATTCCTTAACGTGACGCAGCGGCTCCGGCTTTCCGATACCTTCAGAAAGACCATTCCTCTGAATGTCCGCAAGAAGCTGGTTGATCCGCTTCAATGTTTTTCGATCTTCCGTCTGCCAGTACAAATAATCTGCCCAGCCGTCCGGAGAGAACGTAATATTATTATTCATCCTGTGCCATTGCCTCCAGCTCGGCCATAGACTTCACGATACCATGCCCGGCTCGAACCTGAGCAAGCCCACGATCCAGCTTCCGCAGATACATAGCGTTTCTTTCAGCCTTCTCCATTTCACTGTACCGTTCCTCGCTGATAATTACCACGTTCTTATCTTTCTTCCGCGTGACAATTACAGTCTCGTCATTGTCAACGACCTTATCACAGTAGTCCTTGAAACTTCTCCTTGCAGTTGAATAGTTGACAGCAATCATATTGTCTCGCTCCTCCTTGTGCTGTTTCTTGTACTTTTTATTGTACCACTTATTATATGAAAATGCAACGAATACAATGCGCAGTAGCCTTTCCAATTTTCAGGGAGAGTATCTCCCACAAAATAGAAATCGATATTTTATATAAAGTATATAAGTTAAATAATATATATACTTTATATCACATCAATCAGCTATTCCTTTTTAGATCATTACTTGTTATACTATTTCCGTTCAAAGAAGAAGGAGCGCGCCCCATGAGGATGTAAGGTGTAATAGGAGGGAAACTGCATTTATGATTACACGCAAAGAAATTGACTTGGCTGCACCGCTAACAACGCCACAAATAGAAATGCTAACGGCTCTCGCGGCCGCTCCATCGACCGCAGATGTAGACTGTCCGGAATTAACGGCAGCACAACAAAACAGCTTCTATCGGCTCATCCGCAAAACGGATTCGCGCTTCATCTCAGGTGACACAGATACATCGAAAAAGTAGCGTCCTTTGCTAAAACAATCACCAAGCAACTTTGTCATAAATCTATATATCGTAAATATTTTATATAACGTATATACTTTGCGCAAAGTATATACGTTATTTTGTTTCCCACCACTTTCGGATCGTCTTTGGGTCCAGCCCAGTTTCTTTATGGCAATCAGCTTTTTTACCAGACGGATTTGCCTTTCTCCATTCGTAGACTTTCATCTGTGCCGTTGGGCGACCATCCGCAGCCTTCATTGGGATTCCAATCGCCTTCATGTCCTCCTTACGCCTTCGCGCCAAATAGAGATGCTTTTCCTGCGTCAGCCCATTTCTTCTATTCCGCTCTATATGAACGTCCGTCAGCGCCTCTATATCTGAAATCGTAAAATTGTAATACTCCCGGTCATACGCCTCCAGCGCACTCTTAATATCATCCTCAGTCAACGCATTCTCATGATGCACCATCTGGAGATCCTCAAACGCAATCTGCATATCCTTCCGAAGCTGCGCCTTTGGAACATCACATTTGTAGGCGTAGATTGCCATACACATCAAAAAAAAATACCGATGTCCGCCTCGAATGGATAATATCTGCCGCAACCACCAATGGTAAAGTGCATACGGATCGTCGCCATGTACCTTTCCCGCAATATCCCATTTTTTCGGGTACTTTTCACCCTTGACAATAACTCGCTCATACCACTCCGGATATGCTTCCCGTGCTGCCTCTCTCGTTATCTTCGATGGTCTGAACGGTTTATTGACATCCACCCGATTTTCCGGTTTGGCATAAGCGTTCAAATATTCCAGCGTCACCGGCTCGCCGGTCCGGAATGCAACAACCTGATTGCCGTGCTTTTCGTTGATGCTGCCGACCATACGGAAACTCTGGTTGATGGACTGATACTGAATCTCTTTGTTCTGCGACGTTGCCTTGTATTCCCACATCCGGAACGTAAGATCATACTTTAGGCTTTTCAACTGAATTTTAATATTCGGGTATAGATCAATTGGCTCCCGGAAAAAATAGCAAACGTGCAGACCAGTTCCGGACAGAACAAGATACGTCGGCATCGGCAAGCGGCGAAGCCGCGTCGGATCACCGCCAAAACGCAAAAATAAATTTCGCAGCTCCTTCAGACCAACACCATCCAAATCGAAGATCAGTGCGTTCATCCGCTGCGCGTGCTCCAGCTTATTGGATTTCCCGCGATAGGCCAGCCCGCTGCACAACGTCAGCGGATTTCGTTCAATAAATTCCATGTAATCATTTTCCCACTGATCAGAGAACATGATTCTTCGGCGCATCCGCTTAAAACCATCGGACGTTTGTTCCCGATACAGATAAATTGCGTTTGGATGAGAATAATCCATATGCCGCTCGTCAGAACGCTCATTATTTGGGAACATTTCCCGGTAAAAATCATAGCCGCTGACCTCCGGAAATTGAGAACTCAAATACGCATAGCCTTCAGTATAATTCTGCGTCATATACAAAAACCTCCCAGCAAAAGAAAAAGAAGCAAAAAGAAAAACCGCTGCGGCGGGGAGTTCAAACCATCCGGATTTGCCCACTGCCTTTCCCACAGGCTTACGCCTGCCGGTACGCCCACAGGATTCCCCACACCATAAAGGCGTGGAGAATCCTGATGGACGACCTTGGAAAAGACCGTGGACAAATCCTACCCTGCTATCGGATGGGCTGCGCCCCCCGATCCAGCACACAGCAAATCGCTACAAACTGCTACCCCCCTGCTCGCTTCCGAAAAAGAGAAATTTTATTTTTTCGCAATAAAAATCCATCCCCTGTCCTACCCCTAGACCCCTATACGGGGGCTTAGATTATCAATAGCTTTTTCCCTATTTTTTGAGTGTCATTATAGCCTGTCCAAAACGCGATTTCAAGGGTTACGGACAAGCTATTTTACTATCCATTTTTCGTTCCAGCCCGCATCTCCGTGGGGACGATTCCAAGCGGTTTTGTGTGCTGGATGATATATTCCCAATAGCCAGTTCTATAGTTTGCACGAAGCTGCCGTGAGAACAGCGCATTGTGCAAAAATTTAATTTCTTTCCAGTTTTCTGCTTCCGTCAGAGCCTCATAACCGTTTCCGTGGCAAATCAGCGTAATGCCTACCTCGGCAAGCAGTCCATTTTCCTTAGTCAGAAGATCTTCCTCGATCAATTGCCTTGCCTGGCTCTCTGTAAAATCGACCGAGTAAGGACTCTGAAGTATCGTCTCCCATACCTTTGCCGTCAGCAGCTTATTCCTGCCGTTTTTGTACCGTATTTCTTTTTCGGAGGACATCACGACAACATACCCTGTATGCACCTTTTTCGGTCGCAGTCCTCTATCCGCATTTGCTCTTTCCCGCGAAATCCTGAGAAGGTTCGCATTGAGGGCGCGCTGGTCGGCGATTTCAGCCGTTTTCCGCTCCACCTGCTGTACAAGGTCGTCTATCTGCGCTTGCGCCCTCTGTGCGGCTCTGTCGGCCTCGTATGCCGCCTCCTGTTTTACTCTGGATATCTCCCGCGTAGCGTTACTTTCTGCTTCTTTTTTTTCGCGCCTGGCTCTATCTCGCTGATCTAAAAGCGTCTCATATTCCTGCTTTGTCTGAATCACATGGGAACACTCCTTGTCGGCCAGACTGTCCACGGGTTTATACCCACCCGTCCACTGTTTTTTTACATACTCGATATCTCACTCGCCTCCCATCAAAGACCACGGATATAGTTGTCCGCGACTACGCTAATTCTGTTATGCCCCAGCGCCTTGCTGCAAACCAGCATGGCTGCCTTGTCCAGCTTCTTACCCGCTTCATCCTTGCGGCAAGTGTAGACGTCGCTCTGATATCTTTTTCCGGTTCCCTTATTCACCCGGTCAAACGGAATTTCGCTGATCTTTCTCGCATGAGCTTTGTAGATGGCAACTGCGTAATCTGAGCGGTAGCTGTGAATGTCCGCGCATTGGTGAATGAACTGCCAGACCTTTTCATCGGGCGGCGTGTTCTTCATCCGTTCGATGATCTGCGTCTGATTTTTCCCTATAATGGGGCTTACGCGCTCCCTACCGCCTTTTCCGTTCCGCACATGAATGAAATACTCTCCTTCAAACATTCGCGTGTCCTGCAGCATCTGAAGCCGCTTCGTGTCACCCGGCGTCCGCTGCTGATCTGGAATCTGTTCCAGCGCCGTGATCTGCGCCTCGATCTGTTTCCGCGTCACCAGATCCGTTCCTTTCAGATCTGCCAGCTCACTGCGTCGCAGCCCGGTTCCCCGGCAGAATTTTATCAGCTCATCGTTGTTAGCTTCCGAGAAGTGCCGATCCCGCTTGGCATCTCCCCGGCTCCGTTTGATTTCTGATCGGTTCCGCTTCGGCGGCTTGAAGTAGTCTTCATCGTCTGGTTTTATGCCATACAACTTTCCCAGGGCTTTCGCCTCGGCCTGAATCGTCCAAGCAGATAGATCCTGGTCAACTCGCACCTGCAGCCACTCGTTGACATACCTTTTTGCTTTCTTCAGCGTCGTACATTCCGGGTATTTTTCCTTGACATACTTCAAGAAGTACTTTATGTGCTTCCAGTAGGTCTTGTATGTGTTGACCGAGAAGATCTTATCATCGGCTGTCCCATTCAAAACTGCCTCGCGCTTGCTTTCGCCCAGCGCCAGCATAGATGTCAATTTTTCATACGCCTGCTGGTGCAGATCCTTCGAGTATGATTTGTTTTTTCGCCCCAAATGGTAGCCCCCTTTTCATTACGATATATAACTTGCATAAGTTATATATCGTATATACTTTATATCGATTATTTACATTATATCATTGTTCAAGCTAAGCCGCTTCACGTCAGTTTCCGAAGAAACCTCGACGATCAGCAAAGTACACTTTTTTAAGTCTTATGTGTGACTGTTTTGAAGATTTCTCTTCTACACTTTTTTCTTGCTTATGTGTGCAGCCTATTTATTAGCGTCTACGGCAGTTGAGGTTCTGTCGAATCCTTTTCCGAGGGATCAGCTCTCCAGCGCTTTCTACAGTACACTGGCAACGTTCAGTAGGTGGATGGTGAACAGATGCGTTCTGCTTACCTGTGCTTTCACAAAGATTACTCGCAGCAGGGTCCATGATGTGCTTTCCAATTCACAAAGGTTACTACGGCAAGCCCACACATCACAAAGGTGCATCATACCTTTTTAGCGGCTCTAAAATAAAAACTGCTAAACCCCCGGCAGCGGCCGGGACGCTCTGGGCCTAATTACTATTTACCCTCGCCCAGACGAGCCTATTTGTTCGCATTTTCAGTATAGCATAGAAGTAAATCTTTGTCAACATAAACCGAGTATATGCAGATATAACGGTTTACCCGTTCACGTCATTGCGCAAACGGGTAAACCGTTATTAGGCATCCAAGATGCCAAGAGTTCCCCCGGCGCTGTTGCGCCGGGCGGGGTAAACCCCGGGCGTCTGCGGACGCCTCCCCTGCTCGGTGGCGACAACGAACCGCCTTTCCTGTCAGCTGTCCATTGTCGTCACCAAGCAATGCGCTTATCGAGTATTCGCCGTGCCAGCGAGAAAACTCCGGTATCGCCGCTGTCTATACAACCAATCGTGCAGGTTTCGTATCGCCGTTTGGTTTCCTTGACAATAATTATTTAGTATGTATAATATAATTATTGACACACTAAGATTTGAGTGGGACCCCAACAAGAACGAGATCAACAAAAAGAAGCACGGCTTATCTTTCGAGGCAGCAAAGGAGGTCTTTTACGACGAGTTTGCCATTCTATTTGACGATCCGGATCACTCCATTGAAGAAAATCGCTTCCTCATTATCGGATCAATCAAATCGCAGAAAATTTGCATTGTAAGCCATTGCTACCGCGACAACGAAAACTGCATCCGTATTATCTCGGCAAGGCAGGCAACCAAAACCGAGCAGCGTATTTATCTTGATGGAATTTGAGGTGATAGTATGAGAGATGAATATAACATCAGAGAGCTGAATCCAAGAAAAAACCCCTACGCGAACCGGCTGAAAAAGCAGATCACCATCAACATCGACGGCGGCACCATCGACTACTTCAAGTCTCTGGCCGACGCAAAAGGCATCCCCTATCAGACCCTGATCAACCTCTATTTGAGAGACTGTGCCGATAACCACCGGCAGCTCCAATTGTCCTGGCAGTGATGCTTTTGCAAGACTGTTTTTTCAACCAACGAAACCACGCAGCCTTGTACAACAGGATGGCTGTACTTTTCATTGCAAAAAGTACAGCCATCCTGAAATTTTATTGTTTCCCACTAAGGCGCATTTCACGAATACGCAGCAGCCTATTGACGAATAATATATATCGTGATATATATTAAATTAGGAGGTGACAGTTATGGAGACTGCAAAGATTTTTGAAAATGGAAGAAGTCAGGCCGTGCGGCTTCCGAAGAAATTTCGCTTCAATACAGATGAAGTGATCGTCCAGCAGCTCGGCGACGCCGTGATCCTCGTGCCGATGGAGTCCATGTGGCAGACTTTTATGGACGGGCTGAACAGCTTCACCGACGATATTTTTGAGGATGGCCGGGATCAGGGCATCCAGCAGGAGCGTGAAAATCTGTGACTTATATGCTGGACACAAATATTTGCATCTACGCGATGAAAAACAAGCCAGAACACGTATTGCAGCGGCTGAAGAAAGAATTGAATAGCGGCATCTGTATTTCATCCATCACGCTGGCCGAGCTGGAGTATGGGATGAAGCACAGCTCCAATCCCGCAAAAAACGAGCAGGCGCTGCTTCGTTTTCTGATCCCATTGAGCATCCTTCCTTTCGGAGCTGCAGCAGCTTCAGAATACGGCGAGATCCGCTCCTACCTACAGGACAGAGGTACACCGATTGGCCCATTAGATATGCTGATCGCCGCGCACGCCAGATCTGAAGATATGCTTCTGGTCACAAACAACGTCCGAGAGTTTGAGCGTGTGCCTGACCTGGTCGTTGAAAATTGGGTGGAGTAACCACCGTGCATCAACGGACAGCCCCATTACGCAGCTACACATCGCTCCCTTTACAGACAAGTAAATTATACGTAGTTGCATAACAGGATAGCTGTACTTTTCAGGCGAAAAAGTACAGCTATCCTGAAATATTACGTTTTCTATTATGTCGCATTCTCTGCGAGATACAGTTCCATGCGCTTTTGAATCTGTGTAGCTGTTTCTGCCGCTGTCCGTTCGCCAGCCCAAAGTGCGCCGCACTCTGCTTCCAGAATGTCCGCCGCCTGCCACGGATAATAGATTTGCGCAGAAATATTCTCAAAGAACTTTTCATACCGCGCAGCATCTTTTTTTGACAGCGGAACGACTGGGTAAACCGTGCCGTCTACTGTGACCTCTGTTGCAAGCTCGGGGTCGTTTGTGTTCCGAGGTTCCATTGCCGCATCGATTTCACTTTCAAACGCGGATACCGTCATCGGGAACGCAAAGCGCCCAAGCACCGTCTGGCTGGTGTCCGAAAGTAGGAATTGCAGAAAGGCCGCCGCGCCGTCTGCGTGATCGGTATTTTTGAAGACTGCGATCTCTGCATCCGGACGGACTTTCGTTCCGTTTGGACCTGGCCAGCCGATCCATGCAAGAGGCTCTCCCACAGTGTAGCTTTCCGCGCTGTGCATCTGCCCGACGCTGCTCAGGATGACCGGCTCTGCCAGCGCTAGATCCCGTCGGATCAAAAGCATGGAGTTTTCTACTTCAAACTCCAGCTCCTCCGGTTCATCCAGCGTGGCGGCATAGTCCAGCAGCGACCGAAATTCTTCCGAGTCAAAGCTGCACGTTTTTGTTTCTTCATCCAAAAACGCATCGAAAAGATACTGTTCCATATAGAAAAGGAGCAGCTCCCGGCTCATGCCGGAAAACATGGGAATATCGGATGAACTGGAAAGATCAAGAAACTCCTGCACCGTCCAGTGCGGGCGGTCTCCAAGCTTTGACTGCTTTCCAACGAGGGTTTCAACAGTGAAGCATCCGGGGAAGGTGTAATTGCCACCGTTGTAGGAAACGGACTTCCAGAGCCACAGCAGAATATCCTCCTGCGGCAAAATCGTATTGAGATCAAGAAGCAGCCCACGATCTGCGAAGCTGTGCCACGGAAGATTTGAGAAATCGATCATATCCGGTGTGTCACCCGCCACAATGGCAGTATTCCATGTGGTAAACAAATCCATATAGCTTCCACTGTCAAGCAGCGCGGAAAAGTCCAGAATCTCCACCTGATAATCTTGACTGCTCCGGTTGAACTCCTGCACCTGCGCGATGGTTTGCCCACTGGGATTGACCGTCGCAAGCGTCAACACGGTTTTCTGCTTTCCACCGGACGCGCTGGGACAAATCGCAGCGAGCGACGGAACACCGGATGAATTGTCTGCAAAAACAAAACTGCCATTCGCTGTGCAACTGAACGGCTGCCCACTACGGACGTTGAGCTTCGCAAGATCTGCGATTTTTTCTGCCACACCTGTCTGAATCGGTACGCGGTAAAGCGCCGTGGTATCCGTCATATAAAGAACGCCTGGCTCGTCTGTTCCATAGCACAGCACAGGAAGGCCGTTCGAGATACCGGAAATCGGGACCTGCTTTTCACTTCCAACGGCTTGCAGCGCCGCGCCTTCTTCCGTGTCTGCAATGAACCACACCTGTCCGTCAGAATCCGCTGCTAAAGTTTCGGTGAGCAGCGCGAGCGGCTCCTGCGCAGTCAGATGCCCAGCTGTGTCAAAGCTGGAAAGCATCCCGTTCGAGAAGGTATAAAGAAGAAAACTGCCGTCACTGCCGATCAAAAACTCAGTGACTTCGTTTAAGTTCTGGCAATTGAGTGAGACCGTTTCCGTTACCGTTCCACCCGTGCCTAGGCATTCTACTTTAAAATCTGTTGTGAGTGATTCGCCGTCGGCTGCCCGCCAAAAACGGCAGACCAGAACCCAGAGACTTCCGTCCGGAGCGATCGCCGCGGAGGAAAACGCAACATCCCGCGCACCGTCCAAAGCAGGCTGGTAGCAGAAATCCGTTTTCTGCTGCCCCTCCAGATCGTATTGGATAAGCGGCGTCG
>CALDMA010000288.1 GCA_937915075.1 uncultured Oscillospiraceae bacterium | reverse complement strand
GTTGCGATAGCGAGCAAAAGTGTTCAAGCTACAGTTACGGCCTGTACCCCGCGCGAAGAAAAAGGATTGGCTTTTTCCTTGTGCCGATGTATAATGGAGGCAGATATGAACTTCTTCCGGGAGGATACGGATATGAAAGAAGAAATGCGCACCATCGGCTACCTGTGCCCGAAGTGCGGAAAGCCTGTCATGCAGCAGCGCTCGCGCTTTGCCCTCGCCGCCTCGGGCGCGATCGTGCAGTGCGAATGCGGCAAGAGCGAGCTGCAGATCGACTTCGACGGAGAGACGTTCCGCGTCAGCGTGCCCTGCGGCGTGTGCGGCGGCGAGCATCTGGCGGAGTGCGGCGCGGCCAGGCTGCTCGACGGCGAGGGCATTGGACTCGCCTGCCCCGAGACCTCGGAGCTGTGCTGCTTCATCGGCGAGGAGTATGCGGTCGAGCGCGCGCTCGAGCAGCTGCAGATCACCGCGGAAAAGCAGTCCGCGCAGGGCGACGCGCCCGAAGCCTTCACCGACACGGTCATCATGTACGAGGTGCTGAGCGAATTGAAGGAGATCGCCGCGCGCCCGCGCGGCATCACCTGTGCCTGCGGCAGCGAGCGCTACCGTATGCAGGTGCGCCCCGCCGCCGTCGACCTCATCTGCGAGGACTGCGGCGCGAAGCTGCGCATCGGTGCGGCGACGGACGAGGACCTCGACCGACTGTGCTGCCGCATGACGCTGCAAATTCCCGGGAAGAAGGGGTAAGAGAGCATGGATATCGTCGTCTGCTTCGCGCTCTTTCTCGCGGCGATGCTCTTTTGCCTCGTCAAGGGCTTCTCCCTCGCGTGGGCGCTGCTGTTCGCGCTCGTGCTGTTCTTCGCTCTCGGTCTCAGGCGCGGCTACGGCGCAAGGGCGCTTGTCAAAATGGCGTGGAGCAAGATGCCCAAGAGCATGATCGTGCTGCGCATCCTGTTTTTCATCGGTCTGCTCACGGGGCTCTGGCGCTCGTGCGGCACCATCGCCTTTTTCATCTACCACGGCATCCGCGTCATCACGCCCTCGCTCTTTATCCTCGTCGCCTTCCTGCTGACGGTGCTGCTCAGCTACGCGCTCGGCACGTCGTTCGGCGTGGCGAGCACGGCGGGCGTGGTGCTCATGGCGCTCGCGCGCTCCGGCGGCGTGAGCGAGGCCGTCACCGCCGGCGTTATCCTCTCCGGCATCTACTTCGGCGACCGCGGCGCGCCGACCTCGTCCTGCGCGAGCCTCGTCGCCGCGCTGACGGAGACCGACCTCTACGGCAACGTCAGGCGGATGTTCCAGACCGCCGCGCTGCCCTACGCGCTCTGTCTCGCTGCCTACACCGTGCTCTCCCTCCGCAACCCCATCGTCACGGTCGATGAGACCATGCTGGACGCCCTCGCCGAGAGCTTTGTCATCTCGCCGTGGGCGCTTGTGCCCGCGCTTATCATGCTCATCCTGCCGCTTCTGCGCGTGCCCATCCGCCGCGCCATGGCGATCTCCGCCGCCGCGGCCTTCGTCATCACTGTCACGGTGCAGGGCGGCAGCGTGGCTGACGCGCTCCGGATCATGGTCGTCGGCTATCACCCGACCGAGGGGCTGCTGGCCTCCGTCGTCTCCGGCGGCGGGCTGGTGAGTATGCTCACACCGTTTCTGATGATCCCGCTCGCCGCGCTCTACACCGGCATTTTAGAGGGAACGGGCGCGCTCACGCAGGCACAGAGCGTCCTGGAACGGTCCGCCGAGCGCATCGGGCGCTTCCCGACGATGATCCTGCTGAGCCTCCTCGCCGCGATGGTGCTGTGCAACCAGACCATCGTCGTGATGATGGAGCATCAGCTCATCGGCGCGGTCTACGCCAAGGACGGCGCGGAGCACAAGGAGCTGGCGATGGACATCGCCAACTCCGGCGTCACCATCGCGGGACTGATCCCGTGGTGCATCGCCTGCGCCGTGCCGCTGAGTATGCTCGGCGTCGGCGTCGAGGCCCTGCCCTACGCCTGCCTGCTCTATCTCATTCCGCTCTGCTACCTCTTCACCAAGCGATTTTTCTTCCCCGCGAAATCCAAAGGAAGCGAGACACCGGTATGATCTCTCTGCTGGCCAAAAAATTCATCAAAAACCGTGAGGACGTCACCTCGCCCGCCGTGCGGCAGGCCTACGGGATGCTCTGCGGCATCGTGGGCATCGGCTTCAACGTGCTGCTCTTCGCGCTCAAGCTGCTCGCCGGCACGCTCTCCGGCTCCATCGCCATCACGGCGGACGCCTTCAACAACCTCTCCGACGCGGGCGCGAGCATCGTGACGCTGCTCGGCTTCAAGCTCGCGGGGCAGAAGCCCGACCCCGAGCATCCCTTCGGTCATGGGCGGCTGGAGTACATCTCGGGCCTGATCGTCTCCATGGTCATTCTCCTCATGGGCATCGAGCTTGCCAAGAGCGCGGTGGAGAAGATCCTGCACCCCGAGGCGGTGGAGTTCACGCTCCTCACCGGCGGCATCCTGCTCGTCTCCATCCTCGTCAAGCTCTATATGTATCTCTACAACCGCGCGATCGGCAAGAAGATCGGCTCCGCCGCGATGGAGGCGACCGCGATGGACAGCCTTTCCGACTGCGCGGCGACCGCCGCGGTCCTCGCCGCGACGCTCATCGGCCACTTCACCTCCCTACAGATCGACGGCTGGTGCGGCATCGTCGTCGCGGCGCTCGTGCTCTGGGCAGGCGTCCAGGCCGCGCGGGACACCATCTCGCCCCTGCTCGGCCAGCCGCCCGCGCCGGAATTTGTCCAAAGGATCGAGGAGATCGTTCTCTCCTCTCCCGTCGTGCAGGGCATCCACGACCTCATCGTGCATGACTACGGTCCCGGCCGCGTGATGATCTCGCTCCACGCCGAGGTCCCCGCGCACGGCGACATCATGGCGCTGCACGACGAGATCGACAACATCGAGCAGCGGCTCCGCCGCGAGCTCGGCTGCGCCGCCACCATCCACATGGACCCCATCGTGACCGACGATAAGCTCACCGCCGAAACGCGCGAGCGCGTAGCGCAGCTCGTGCGCGGCATCGACGAACACATCACCATCCATGATTTCCGCATGGTCACCGGCCCCACGCACACCAACGTCATTTTCGACGCGGTGGTGCCGTTCAAATTTCGCCTGAGCGACCATGAGGTCGAGCAGGAGATTAAAGCCGCCGTGAAGCGGCTCGACAGCAGCTATTTCGCCGTCGTGCAGATCGACAGAGACTACACCAAGTAAAGGAGCAGACGCCATGACAGAAGAGATCCGAAAGCTCAAGGAGATCATCGACGGCAGCGATAACATCGTCTTTTTCGGTGGGGCCGGCGTCTCGACCGAGAGCGGCATCCCAGACTTCCGCAGCGTGGACGGACTCTACCATCAGCAGTGGAACGACCCGCCCGAAACGATCCTGAGCCATACCTACTATGAGCGCTTTCCCGAGAAATTCTTCGCCTTCTACCGCGCGAAGCTTCTCTGCCCCGACGCGAAGCCCAACGCCGCGCATCGAAAGCTCGCCGAGTGGGAGCGCGCAGGCAAGCTGAAGGCCGTCATCACGCAGAACATCGACGGGCTCCATCAGGCCGCGGGCAGCAAGGAGGTCCTTGAGCTCCACGGAAGCACCCTGCGCAATTACTGCGAGAGGTGCGGCAAATTCTACGGCGTGGACGCGATCGCACACTCCACCGGCGTGCCGACATGCTCCTGCGGCGGACGCATCAAGCCCGACGTCGTGCTCTACGAGGAGGGGCTCAACGAGGATACGCTCTGCAAGGCCGTACGCTATATCGCCGAGGCCGACGTGCTCATCATCGCCGGCACCTCGCTCGCGGTCTACCCCGCGGCGGGACTGGTGAACTACTACCGCGGTCATAAGCTCGTCGTCATTAACAAGACGCCGCTGGACGATAAGACCCGCGCGGATCTGGTCATCACAGGCGCGGTCGGCGAGACGCTTGCGCAGGTATAAGCCCATCTTTTGGCGGCAGAGAAAAGCGGCACAAAAACTTTTTCTTTTCCCGCAAAAAAAGGTTGACATTTGGCGTACAACAGGC
>CALDMA010000287.1 GCA_937915075.1 uncultured Oscillospiraceae bacterium | reverse complement strand
GGCGGGCATCGTGCTTGATACGAAGAACTTTACCATGCGCACCGGCGGACGCACCTTTGAGGCTGCGGCGCTGCTGCGCCGCGCGGGTGTGGACACGGCGGACGTGCAGCGCCTGTTCCAGGGGACGCTTTCCGACATGATCGAGCGCTATGACATCATCCGCCACGCGGAGCTGTATCACAACAACATCGCCATCGCGGCGGTGGAGCAGGACATCGACCGCGTGACCGCGGCCAAGGCCGCCGATGAACTGCTGACGCTGCGCGGCGTGCGCGCATCGTTCGTGCTCTTCAAGCACGATACGGGCGTGAATCTGTCGGCGCGCTCGCTCGGCGAGATCAACGTGCAGCTCATTATGGAAAAGCTCGGCGGCGGCGGCAACTCCACCACCGCGGGCGGACAGATCCCGGACGGGACGGTGGACGCGGTGCGCGAGCAGCTCATCGCCGCCATCGACCAGTATTTGGAAGGATAAAAAACCACCATCAGGAGGATAGAACGATGAAAGTTATTTTACAGCAGGACGTCAGAGGTCAGGGCAAGAAGGGCCAGATGATCGACGCGGCGGAGGGCTATGCCCGCAACTATTTGCTGCCGCGCAAGCTGGCCATCCCCGCCACGGCGGACGCCATCAACACCATGAACCTCAAGGAAAAGGCGCGCCGCGCCGAGGAGGCGGCCAACCGTGCCGCCGCCGTGGAGACCGCGGACAAGCTGCGTAACTGCACCGTGAAGATCGCCGCCAAGGGCGGCGCGAACGGCAAGCTCTTCGGCGCCATCACGGGCAAGGAAATTTCCGAAGCGCTCATGGCACAGTTCGGCCTGGACGTCGGCAAGCAGAAGATCGTGCTCGACGAGCCGATCAAGGCATTCGGCAGCTATGAGATCCGCGCGAAGCTCGGCTACGAGGTCAGCGGGAAGTTCACCGTGACCGTGGCGGAGGAATAAGCCAGACTTTACGCAGAAAAGAGGTGCCCTGCGATGGACGAACTGCTCTACCGCCAGATGCCGCACTCGCTCGAGGCGGAGCAGGCGGTGCTCGGCTCGATGCTCATCGACGCGAACTGCATCAAGGACGTGATGGAAAAGCTGCGCCCCGAGGATTTCTACCTGCGCCAGAACCGGGAGATCTTCGAGACGATCTATTCCATGTTCCTCTACTCCAAGCCCATCGACGGCGTGACCGTCGCGGGCGAGATGGAGCGCAACGGCACCTACGACGAAAACGCCACGCGCAATTATCTCGTGCAGCTCATGGAGGTCACGCCGACCTCCGCGAACGTCAACGAATACGCCGACATCGTGCGCGACAAGGCGCTGCTGCGCGCGATCGCGACCGTGGCGGGCGACATTACCGGCATGGTGCAGGACGGCACGGGCGGAGCCTCCGCCGTGCTCGACGCCGCCGAGCAGAAGATCTACGCGGTGCGCCGCGGGCGCAGCGCGCAGAATATGGAGCAGATCAGCGTTGTGCTGCAGGGCGTGCTCGACCATCTCGCCGAGCTTTCCGCCGCCGGCGGCAAGACGCTCCCGGGCCTTTCCACGGGCCTGAGCGCCGTGGACGACAAGATCAACGGCCTGAGCAAATCTGACCTCATTCTGTTGGCCGCAAGACCCGGTATGGGCAAGACCAGCTTTGCGCTCAATGTGGCGCTCAACGTCGCCAAGGCGAGCGGCAGGGCGGTCGCGGTCTTTTCCCTGGAAATGTCCAAGGAACAGCTCGTCACGCGCGTGCTGTCCAACGAGGCGCTGGTGGAGAACGGACGGCTCATTTCCGGCAATCTGCGCGAGAGCGACTGGGTGAAGATCGCGGAGGCGGCCTCGACGCTCAGCCGCACCGATATCAAGATCGACGACAATCCGCTCCTCACCGTCGCGGACATGAACGCCAAATGCCGCCGCATCGAAAACCTCGGCCTCGTCGTCATCGACTATCTTCAGCTGATGACCTCCGCCGGCGGCAAGGGCTACAGCGGCGAGAACCGCCAGCAGGCGGTGAGCGACATTTCGCGTATGCTCAAGATCATGGCAAAGGAGCTGCAGGTTCCTGTGCTCTGCCTTTCACAGCTCTCGCGCGCGAACGAAAAGCGCGACGACAAACGGCCCATGCTCTCCGACCTGCGTGAATCCGGCGCGATCGAGCAGGACGCGGACATCGTGCTCTTCCTCTACCGCGACGACTATTACAACGAGGATTCCGAAAAGCACAACATCGCCGAATGTATCGTGGCCAAGAACCGCCACGGCGAGACCGGCAAGGTCGAACTGCGCTGGATGCCGGAGTACACGACCTTCGGCACGCTTGAGAGGCGGTACGAGGACGAATGAAAAAGGTATTGGACTTTGCGCAGCGCTTCGACCTGCTGCCGCGCTACGAGCTGCTGCTCGCGGCGGTCTCGGGCGGCATGGACTCGATGTGTCTGCTGGACTTTTTATATGAAAACGGCTACCGCGTGTGCGCGGCGCACTACAACCATCAGCTGCGCGGGCAGGAGGCCGACATGGACGAGGACCTCGTGCGCGCGTGGTGCGCGGCGCGGCGCATTCCGCTGTGCGTCGGCACGGGCGATGTGGCGGCCTACGCCGGGGAGAACGGCCTGACGGTCGAGGAGGCGGCGCGCAAGCTGCGCTATGACTTCCTTAACTTCGTCGCCGGCCAGACCGGCGCGGCGCGCATTGTGACGGCCCATCACGCGAACGACAACGCCGAAACGGTGCTCTTTCATCTTGCCCGCGGCACGGGCATGGCGGGGCTTGCGGGCATCGCGCCGAAAAGCGGCAGGCTGGCGCGCCCCTTCCTCTGCCTGACGCGGGAGGAGCTCGCGGCCTACGCAAAGGAGCATCATGTGCCCTACCGCACGGACGCGACCAACGCGGACACGGCGCTCACGCGCAACTTTATCCGCGCGGAGGTGGTGCCGAGGTTCTGTCAGGTCAACGCGCAGGCGGTCGAGCACATCAGCGAGACGGCGCTGCGCCTGCGGCAGGAGGATGAATATCTCGACTCCCTTGCCGCCGCTTATCTGACGGAGCTGAAAACGGAGGCCGGAGCGGCGACGCTGCCCTGCGCGGCGGTCACGCAGGCCCACGCGGTCCTGAAGCCGAGGGTGCTGCGCCTCGCGCTCGACGCGCTCGGCGCAGGGAAGAAGGACTTTACCGCCGCGCACTACGACGCGCTTGCCGCGCTCTGTGCGGGAAGTGGGACAGCGCAGCTCGACCTGCCCGGCGGCGTGACCGCGCGGCGCGTGGACGGCGCGCTGACGCTCTGTGCAAGCCGGAGGGAGACGCCGGAGCGCGTTTTGCTCCGCGCGGGAGAGACTGTCCGGTGGGGCGATTTTACCGTCACCTGTTCTGCATCGGAAAAGCCGATGGAAGACATCGAAAATTCCGTTATACTGAGCGGAGCCGTTTTCGGCGCGCCGCTTTCGGTCGGCGCGTGGGACGCGCGGGAGAGCATGACGCTTCCCGTCTCGCGCGGCTCGCGGAGCCTCAAGCGGCTCTTCGCCGAGCGCGGCTTTTCGCCGGACGCGCGGGAGCAGACGCCGGTCATCCGCTCGGGCGGCGCGGTCGCCGCGGTGTACGGCATCGGCACGGACGCGCTGTTCCTGCCGACGGACGGCGAACGCGTGTGCGTATTGACCTTTGAGAAAACCACGGAGTAAGGCTCCGAAAAAACAAACATAAAACAATGGGAGAGGGAAAAACTATGGCGAAAAGCATGATGGATCAGGATATGCTGAAGGTGCTCTACAGCGAGGAGCAGATCAGGACGCGCGTGCAGGAGATGGGCGACACGCTCTACGAGCAGTTCAAGGACCGCAACCCGCTGTTCCTCGGCGTGCTCAAGGGCAGCTTCATCTTCATGGCGGACATTGTCCGCGCCTGCCAGATCAAGAGCGACATTGAGTTCATCGCGGTGTCGTCCTACCAGAACGGCACGTCCTCGTCCGGCGTGGTGCAGATCACGCACGACCTGCAGCAGGACATTACGGGCCGCGAGATCGTGGTCATCGAGGACATCCTGGACTCCGGCAATACCCTCTACTTCCTCAAGAACTATTTTCTCACCA
>CALDMA010000286.1 GCA_937915075.1 uncultured Oscillospiraceae bacterium | reverse complement strand
GGGCGCGGCGGAAATTCTGACCGGCAAGACGGCCTATGTCACCGGCAGCAAGGTCACCGGTACCATGCCGAACAACGGTGCAAAGATGCTCAGCATCACGGAAAAGGGCAAGCCGGTCACCATCCCCCAGGGCTACCACGACGGCAGCGGCAAGGCGCAGATCGACGCAGCCGAGGAGGCGAAGCTGATCCCCGCCAACATCCGCGAGGGCATCACCGTCCTCGGCGTGCTCGGCACGATGTCCGGCAGCGAGGGCATGAAGCCGCAGGCCAAGAGCGTCACACCCACGTTTGCCTCGCAGGAGGTCCTCCCCGACGATGAGTACAATTGCCTCAGCTCTGTCACGGTGGCGGCGATCCCCATTGCCTACACCGACAACGCGCAGGGAGGCAAGACGGTCACCATCGGCTGAGGAGGTGCGGCATGGCCAATAACAAAGTCCAGCTCAGCGACGGCACGGTCCTGCTTGATCTGACCGGGGACACCGTAACGCCGGAGACGCTCATGGCCGGCGTCATTGCGCACAACGCAGCGGGCGAGCGGATCGTCGGCATCTGTGTGGCGAAGGAATTTAACGTGGACGGGTCCGTGGTCAGGCTCGTTGATGTCCCTTCCCGCACGATGCAGCAGGAGGGCTCGACGCTCAAGCTCTCACCGGCTGCGCTCAGCGAGCACACGCTCACCATCTAAGGAGGAGCACATGGCAAATACAAACTACATTGACAGCTTTGAAGTAAACGGCGTCGAGATCCCTGTGCGCGACCCCGGCATTTCGCAGTGGGCGCGTGAGCCAAGTGCCCCCGAATATACGGCCGAGGAGGTCGGCGCGTTCCCTGCCGTCCCCGGCGGCAGCGCCGGTCAGGTGCTGACAAAGACCGCCGACGGACAGGAATGGAAAACGCCGAGCGGGGCGGCATCGTATTACAAGACCTTCACCGCTGCCCAGTGGACACAGACCGATGCAGAGGCGACCATGAGCATCCCGCGAAGCGAGCATGGGCTGCTGGGCAATGACGTTTTCGCGCAAGCATCTATCTTGTCAAGCGGCGCCTATCGGAAAGGCACATGGGCAAGCCTTGAGACCTATGCCATGATCGCCGCTGACGGGACCATTACACTGCACACATCGTCCGCCTTCGACGGCGCTGTGCTGCTGATCGGATAAGGAGAAGTATATGAGCGGATTTTACGGAGTGAACTACAGGATCAACGGCCACCGCGTCGGCTTTGTCCAGGCATTGAACGGCGTATACCGCGTGATCTTCGAGCGCTGCTACGAGGAAAACACGCTGGAGGCGGTCGAGGCCATCGACTGGCAGAATGTCACGGTCGAGCAGGTCCGCACGGACTATCCTGCCTGCCCGCTGCCGGAGGGCTACACCTTTTCCGTGCAGGAAATCGAGTACACAAAGCAGGGCTACTTTACCGTCATTCTCAAAACGGACAAGCAGCATTGGGGCGATGTCACGCCGTATCAGGCGCAGATCGAGAGCCTGAACGCTGCCGTCGCCCAGAAGGATACGCAGCTCACCGAGAACGAAGAAAACCTTGCCGCTGCCAACGCGCAGCTGGCGGAACTGGAGGCCACCTATGATGCAAACTGAAAAGCTCAACGCCATTAAGGGTGCGATCACGGACGGAAAGCTCGTGCGGGCCGCCGGCGGCATCACGCAGCGCACGGAGCAGAGCGACAAGCTCGGCTTTGACTGGAGGATCTTCACCGTCAACGACGTGGACGTCCGAAAGGATTACGTCGAGCAGGAAAATCCGGTCGGCACGAGCGCTGACAATCCCATCGAATACACGGAGGGCGTGCCGCTCATCAACAATGCCTTCTACCGCGTGGACGGCGTGATCAAGGTCTACATGGACGGCTGGGTAGACTGGGAGGCCTGACGTGACCGCCTATGAGGCTGCCGTCCGGGAGAAGGACCAGCTTTATGCGCGCATCCGGCTCGTCCGGGAGGAGATCAAGCAGGAGCAGGACCCCGGCAGACGCGGAGAGCAGAAGGGCCGTCTTCGCATCCTGTTCGAGATGTACCACGAGAGCCTTGAGCGGCTGGAAGCTCTTCGCCCTCCACAGGAAAAGCGGCACAAGGCGGTCAAGCGTCAGGTCATACACACCGGGGCTGCCGGAGCAGACCTCAACAGCTTTGATTTCTTCGAGCGCTGCGGAGTGACCTTCGCGGACCTTGAGGGCAATCAGGTCCGCTGGGATGACCTCGGCTCGGACAACGGTGAGAGCCGTGCGCGGCTCATGCGGGCGCTCCGGCGCGGCCGTGCGGCGGTCTCAGACCGCCAGCGCGAAATGCTCGATCTCCTCCTGCAGGGCAAGACCGCGACGGAGATCGCCGAGCAGTTCGGCGTGAACAAGGCCACGGTCTCCCGCACGCTGCTCCGCGCGAAGAAGGTCCTTAACGATAAGGCGGAGGATCTGCGCCAAGAGGATCGTCGCGAGCATCCGAACCGTCTTGACCTGGCCGAACCGGAAACGGCGCGCTATGTACTCTCCCGCCTGACGGAGACGCAGGCCGTGTATCTCTACCTCTACTACGGCGAGTGGCTGGATATGCGCTCGATCGGCGCATTGCTGGGCGTGGACCATTCGACCGTCTGCCGCACGATCCATCGCGCGGCCGGCCGCATCCGCGCTCTATGCACCGACAGCAGCGGCGTGGAGCTGCTGGGCGTCGATGCGCTCGAGCCGGCGCTGTACGCGCTCTACCGGCAGCACGCGGCGGACGATCTGATCCCGGAGCGGGCCAGAGCCGCGGCGCGCAGGGCGACCGCCTCCGGAGCCCAAAAGCGGCAGGAACGGACGCCGGACCGCGCGTTGATAACGGCGCCGATATGGGGCCAGCGAAGGCACCGTGCGGCGGCGCAGAGCCGTCTCCTGCGTGCGTTGGAAGACGCGGCGGTTCAGCGTGCCGGCTCGCTCCTCGCGCGTCTGCGCGCACTCCTGCGGGCTTTCTGCGTGAAAATAACAAGAGCCGCCTGACCGTCAGGCGAGACCGTGCATTGCAGTTAAGTCACAGGCATTCCGAGAGATCAAGAACACAGGAAGCAGCTCCCGCCGAACAGCCTCCAAGCTACCGGCGGACAACCGTATTCAGTTTTTTATCTGTACATTCCAAGTTCCCGAGATTTCGTTTCTGCCGGTTGATTTTTTCGACAAGGGAATCACTCGAATCACATTGCTTTTCACCTTTTTCCGCCGCCGGAACGGACGGGGCCGATGCCCGGCGAGATCGTAACAGGCAGGAGGTGGTGATCGTCCCCCAGGCAAACGGAATGCCTGTGCCTTAGCTGCAATGCGCAGAAAACGAAAAAGCCGCCCGAGGGCGGCAAATTGACAAGGCGCGGCGCGCGTGGTATGATGTGCGTGCCAGTAAGAGCGTGAAACAGGTTGTTCCCCCTCAAGGGGGTGACCGCATGAGCACAGAAGAAACCATCGCGTTACTTATGCTTGTGATTGCGGCTATCAAGTTAGGTCTTGACCTAAAGAAATAACCGCCACCTGAGAGGCAGCGGCTTTCCTTACGACACGAAATCGTTATGGGGGAGCGACAAGCACCTCACCCGTGCGCCGCTCTTACTGGCCTTGAATATATCACGCCGAAGCCGCTTTGTCAAGAACGACAAGGCGGCTTTTTTGCCGCCGGAAAGCCGCCCGAAGGCGGCAGGAATTGACAACAAGCGGCGCTTATAGTAAAATGGACAAGCTCCATTCGGAGCCTTAGGGCGCTGCCATATACGGTAGGCGGTTGGTCACTTCCCGGAAGGGAGGTGGTGCTTATGGTTACATACGATGCGCTTTTTGCGTACTCGC
>CALDMA010000285.1 GCA_937915075.1 uncultured Oscillospiraceae bacterium | reverse complement strand
CTCTTAACAGGAAATTGGCAGATATAGCGGCTTTCTTAATTTTCAGACGCAAAATCTTGCGGTTTTTCGATTGCGGGACCTGCGCGGCAGACGTATAATACCCTCACTTGCATCTTAGAAATGGGGGGTCTTTGCTATGCTTGCGCAGGTCATTGCGATCTGTATTTTTCTCGGGATGTTTCTTCTGATCATCCTTGATCAGTTCGAGCGGCATGTCATTACGCTCGTCAGCGGAGCGCTGGTACTTGTTCTCGTCTTCGGCGTTTGTATGCACTCGCCCGCGGCGATCTGGGAGGCGCTCAATCTCCGCTCGTTCTTCACGGCGGGCTTCTGGTACGGAGTCGGCGAGGAAAACACGGCGGGCATCAACTGGTCCACCATCCTCTTC
This sequence comes from uncultured Oscillospiraceae bacterium, assembly GCA_937915075.1. Lineage (GTDB taxonomy): Bacteria > Bacillota > Clostridia > Oscillospirales > Oscillospiraceae > Hominicoprocola. Next base: position 7,672 of record CALDMA010000285.1, on the reverse strand, counting down.
ATCGCGGGCATGATGATCATGGTCGAGGGGCTGGGCAAGGCGGGCTTCTTCCGCTGGCTGTGCCTGTCGCTGGCAAAGCTCGTTCACTACCATGTGGTGCCGCTGCTCATTTGCTTCATGTGCCTTTCGGCGGTGCTTTCCATGTTCATCGACAGCATCACGGTCGTGCTCTTCCTCGCCACCGTCACGCTTGAGCTGGCGCAGACGATGAGGTTCGACCCTGTGCCGATGATCCTCTCGGAGATCTTCTGCGCGAACCTCGGCGGCGCGGCGACCATGTGCGGCGACCCGCCGAACATCATCATCGGCACATCGCTCGGCTATACGTTCTTTGACTTCATCGAGAATACCGGCGCGATCGTCGCGGTTTGCTTCGCGGCTGTCGCCGTCTATTTCTGGCTGTGCTTCCGCAAGGAGCTGCTGCGTGAGGAGCGCGCGAACGGCGGGCCGGTCGTCTGCCCGGAGCCGTCGAGCGCCATCACAGACCGCAAGGCCTTCGGCGCGAGCGCTGCCGTATTCCTGCTGGCGGTCGTGCTGCTCGTGACCCACGCGCAGACAGGACTGACGGTCGCCTGCATTGGCGTGATCGTCGCGGCGCTCACGCTGCTTGTGATGGTGCTGTCGCACGGAAGGGCGACGGTGCTCGAGGTCATCCGCGGCGTGGACTATAAAACGCTGCTCTTCTTCATCGGCCTGTTTGTCTCGGTCTGCGGGCTGGAAAAGACGGGCGTGCTGGATATCATCGCGCGCTTCATCACCAACATCAGCGGCGGCCATGTGGCGACGATCGTCGTCATCATTCTCTGGCTCTCCGCCGTCACCAGCGCCTTTGTGGACAATATCCCCTTTGCCGCCACGATGATCCCGGTCATCCGCTCCATCGCCGCGGTCGAGGGCATGGATGTGGGCGTGCTGGCCTGGGCGCTGTCCCTCGGCACGGACCTCGGCGGAAACGCAACGCCCATCGGCGCGAGCGCGAACGTGGTCGGTACCTCGGTATCCGCCAAGGGCGGCTATCCCATCGGCTGGGGCCGCTACTGCAAATACTGCGTGCCCGCCACGGTCCTCGTGATGGCGGTGTCCACGGTGTGTCTGTTCCTGCGCTACCTCTGAGAGAAGAAAGGAGTATACCGCGATGAAAGATCAGATCATCATTACCATGGGCCGTGAGCACGGCAGCGGCGGCCACTACATTGCAGACATGATCGCCCGTGAGCTTGGCATCAAGCTCTACGATAAGGACTCCATCGAGTCGGAGATCGTCTCCGAGGGCTACAGCGAGGAGCTGATCCGCCGGATGGACGAGAAGCCGGTCAACTTCTTTGCCTCTCGCCGCATCGGGCGCTTTTCCAATTCGCTCGAGGTCAACGTGGCGGAAAAGACCTTTGATATGATCCGCGCCAAGGCGGCGAGCGGGGAATCCTTCCTGCTCATCGGCCGCTGCGGCGAGCAGGTGCTCAAGGACGATCCGCACCGCGTCAGCCTCTTCATCGGCGGCGATCCGCACGCCAAGCTCTGCCGCGTGATGGAGAAAAAGGGGCTCTCCGCGGAGGAGGCCATCGAGGAGATTCGCGTGATCGACCACCAGCGCAAGGCTTACCACAACTATTACTGTGAGATGAAGTGGGGCGACGCCCGCGCCTATGATCTCACGGTCAAAAGCGACGTGCTGGGCATGGAGGGCACGGCGGAAATGCTGATCCGCTACATCCGCGCCTTTCAGGAAAAGGACTGAATAAGAGGAAGGGGAAGCCGCGGCTTCCCCTTTTGCTGTATATAGAAAACCACGCGGTCGACCTGAGCGCAAGGGATTGAAAAGTAAAAATGCCGCTATCGGATGATAGCGGCATTTTTTTACGGAATGTGTCAAACGCGATGCTTTTTCTGCGCGAGCAGGCCCGGCAGGATGGCGATGCCGGAGCCGACGAGGAAGCAGACGATGCCGAGGAGCATATTCGCCGTGATCTCCTCGCGCAGGAAGAGAAACGCGAAGAGCGGCGCGATCATCGGCTTGAGGAAGAAGATGAGGGACGCCTCCTGCGCGCTGGTCTTCTCCAGCGCCATCATGTGGCAGACATAGCCTGCCGCCGAATTGACCGCGCAGATGTAGGCGAGCGCGGGCAGCGCGGAGAGCGGGATGCCGGAGAGCAGAGGAACATTCACGAAAATGTCCAGCCCCAGCGAGGCGAACAGTCCGCCGACCGCTGCCGTGCGGCCGAGCAGAAGGACAGCCAGCAGCTCCATCGAACCGAAGAGAAAGCTGAAGCAGGTGACGGCGATGCCGCCGAAGCGCGGCGTGCGCTTCTTGCCGACTACGCTGTAGAACGAAAACACGAGCGCCGAGGCGATGGCGAGCAGCGCGCCGGTGGGATCGAGCGAGGCGTGCAGCGGGTCAATGATGATGAAAACCGCCAGCAGCTCGAGCGCGAGGGCGATGATGTGGTTGCGGTGGATGTCCTCCCGCAGGAGAAAACAGGCAAGCACGGTGACGAAGATGGGGTTGCAGGAGAAAATGATGGCGACGACGGACGCCTTGGTGTAGGTCACCGCCATCTGGTAGAGCACCATCGAGAACGCCACGCACAGAAAGCCCGTGAGAGCAAAGAAGCCGACGTCGGCGCGGGTGAAGGCGGCGCCCTTTTTCTTCATCGAGCGCAGGGCAAAGGGAATGAGCAGGAGACCGCCGATGAGAAAGCGCAGGCAGGTGATCTGCATGGGCGCGAAGACACCGTGAACGGTTTTGAGCATGACCTCCATGGTGCTGAAGATGACGGCGCAGAGGACGATATAGAGATAGCCGGAATAGGAACGTTTCATAGGTTTCCCTCTTTTCAACATACGGTAACACAGATGAAAAAAGTATACGGCAAAGGCGGAGGAATTGCAAGCGGGCGCTTGACAAAAAAAGAAATTCGGATATAATAGCTCCATAAATGCGATGAAAAAGTCAGCCGTGCAGACGAGCCCGCAGCGAGAGGGAGCTGGTGAAAGCCCTCGGCCTACGAGGCACGGCAGCCGCTTTGGAGCCGTCCGCGAGGAGCGGAACGCCTCGTCCCCGTTACCGGACGGCTAAGATGCTCCCTGTGAGGGAGATAATTAGGGTGGTACCGTGAAGCAAGGCTTCGCCCCTATTTCGGGGGGCGGAGCCTTTTTGATTTTTGAAAAGAGGTGAGAGAGGATCAAACGGAGCATACTGCTTTCACTCGCGGCGCTGACGCTTCTTCTTTGCACCGCCTGTGCGGTAAAGGGAAATCCCTTGCCGAAGGGAATGGAGGAGGACGCGGTCCTCAGCGCCGGCCTCGGCGTGATGGACCAGCTCATCCGCGGCGAATACGACGAGGTCTACGGGGCGCTGCGCAGCGATGTGCGCGAAACGACGACCGCTTCGGCCTTGGAGGACGTGATGGACACGGCGACCGACGGTCTCGGAGAGCCGAAGGAGGTGACGGACACGATGGTCACCGGCGTGACGGACGCCGACGAGCCGCACGCCATCGCGGTCATCCGGCGCAAGTATGAGAAAAAGAGCGTCTATTTCCGCATCGCCTTTGACCCCGATATGCAGCTGATCGGAATGGAGATCAAAAGGAAGTGAAGCAATGGCAAGAAGAATCATTGACATGAGCCGCGACCCGCGCAGCGGGCAGTTCGCCTATTTCCGCGCCATGCAGGACCCGTGGGCCGGCATCACCGTGCCGGTGGATATCACAGACTTTCTCGCGGCGATGAAGGAGCGTGGAAGCCCCTTTTTCCTGAGCTTTCTCTACGCCGTCATGCGCGCCGCGAACGCCGTGCCCGAGCTGCGGCGCCGTCTCCTGCCGGACGGGCAGGTGGCGGAGTATGACCACTGCGATCCCTCCTACACGGTGATGAAGCCGGACGGCACGGGCGTATACGTCTACTGCCTGCTGGAGGACGATCTGACGAGCCTTGAAAAGTTTGTTTCGACCGGCCGGCAGCGCCAGCGGGAAACGCTGGAGCGCGGTACGCTGACCGAGGACGGCGACGTGCTGGCGAATTTCTTTGTCTCCTGCGTGCCCTGGCTATACTACACGCAGATCAAGGAGCCTGCCGCCGGCGCGGACGACAGCAATCCCCGCTTTGCATGGGGCAAATACCGTGAGGAAAACGGCCGCATGATGCTGCCGGTGTCCGTTTTTATCAACCATGCGCTCTGCGACGGCTGGCACGTCACACAGTTTTACCGAAATCTTGAGCATGAGCTCGCGGCGCTGAGCGAATACCGAGACGAAAATCATTAAAATTTATCATACAAAGGAGAAATCAACCATGTCCCATCCTGTTTACGGTCTCAACGAGCTGCGGGAAATGTTTCTCAGGTTCTTTGAGAGCAAGGGCCACCTGCGCCTGCCCAGCTTTTCCCTGATCCCGCAGAACGACAAGTCCATCCTGCTCATCAATGCGGGCATGACGCCCATGAAGCCCTGGTTCAAGGGCGAGGAGGAGCCGCCGCGCCGCCGCGTCTGCACCTGTCAGAAGTGCATCCGCACGGGCGACATCGACAACGTCGGCCACACCGCGCGCCACGGCACCTTCTTTGAGATGCTCGGCAACTTCTCGTTCGGTGACTACTTCAAGCACGAGGCGATCGCCTGGTCGTGGGAGTTCCTCACCAGCCCCGAGTGGGTCGGCCTGGAGCCGGACCGCCTGTACCCCTCCGTGTTCGCCGGCAGCGAGACCACGCCCGCGGACGACGAGGCCTTCGCCATCTGGCGCGACGAGGTCGGCATCCCCGAGGACCGTATCTTCCGCTTCGGCAAGGAGGATAACTTCTGGGAGCACGGTTCCGGCCCCTGTGGCCCCTGCTCCGAAATTTACTACGACCGCGGCGCGGAGTACGGCTGCGGCAAGCCCGGCTGCACGGTCGGCTGCGACTGCGACCGCTACGTTGAGGTGTGGAACAACGTCTTTTCCCAGTTCGACAATGACGGCCACGGCAACTACACCGAGCTCAAGCAGAAGAACATCGACACCGGCATGGGCCTGGAGCGTCTGGCGATGGTCAGTCAGAACGTCAACTCCCTGTTCGACGTCGATACCGTCATGCACATCACCAACAAGGTCAGCGAGATCACCGGCGCGCACTACGGCGAGAGCCATGCGCGCGACGTCTCCCTGCGCATCATCACCGACCACATCCGCTCCGCGAGCTTCATGATCTGCGATGGCGTGCTGCCGAGCAATGAGGGCCGCGGCTACGTTCTGCGCCGCCTGCTGCGCCGCGCGGCACGTCATGGCAAGCTCCTCGGCGTGAATCGCCCGTTCCTCTATGAGATCGTCGACACTGTCGTGGCGGTCAACGAGTGCGAGTATAAGGACCTGCGTGAGAAGCAGAGCTATATCACCAAGGTCATCCGCACCGAGGAGGAGAACTTTGCCAAGACCATCGACGGCGGCATGAAGATCTTCTCCGATATGCTCGCCGAGCACAAGGCCAAGGGCGAGACAAGGTTCTCCGGCGAGGACGCCTTCAAGCTCTACGATACCTACGGCTTCCCCATCGATCTCACGCGCGAGATGGCGGCGGACGAGGGCCTGAGCGTGGACGAGGACGCCTTCCAGAAGGCGATGACCGAGCAGAAGAACCGCGCCCGCGAGGCGCGCAAGGCGCTCGGCGACCTCGGCTGGGCGGGCGTTGAGTTCGGCAAGGATATCCCGTCCACCGAGTTTGTCGGCTACGACCACGATTCCATCGACGACGCGAAGCTCGTCGCGCTGGTGGTCGAGGGCGAGCAGGCCGAGGAGATGATGAGCGGCGTCGAGGGCATCATTGTACTTGACAAGACCCCGTTCTACGCCGAGATGGGCGGCCAGGTCGCCGACCACGGCGTCATCACCTGCGGCGACGCAAAATTTGAAGTCACCGACGTGCAGAAGAACAAGGGCGGCAAGTATATGCACACCGGCAAGGTCGTCTCCGGCAGCTTCAAGCTCGGCGACACCGTGACCGCGAGCATTGACGTTGAGCGCCGCAAGGGCGTGCGCCGCGCGCACACCGCCACCCATTTGCTTGACGCGGCCCTCAAGCACGTTCTGGGCGACCATGTCCATCAGGCCGGCTCCCTTGTCGAGCCCGACCGCCTGCGCTTCGACTTCACGCACTTCGAGGGCATCACGCCCGAGCAGCTCGCGGAGATCGACGCCTTTGTGAACGACGCCGTGCTCGACGGTATCCCCGTCGTGACCGAGGTGCTGCCCATCGAGGAGGCGAAGAAGAAGGGCGCCGTCGCCATGTTCGGCGAGAAGTACGGCGATGTGGTCCGCGTGGTCGAGATGGGCGATGTGTCCATGGAGTTCTGCGGCGGCACGCATCTTGACAACACTGCCAAGGTCGGCCTGTTCCGCATCAAGAGCGAGGGCAGCGTCGCCTCCGGCGTGCGCCGCATCGAGGCCATCACCGGTAAGCAGACGCTCGCCGAGATCCGCCGCAATCAGGAGCGCATCGTCCGCGTGGCGCAGATGCTCAAGACCACGCAGACGGAGCTGGAGAGCAAGCTCGAGGCCCAGATCGGCGAGCTGAAGGACATCAAGGCCAAGCTCGAAAAGTTCAAGGAGGAGGCGTCCCTCGGCGAGGCGCGCAGCTTCCTGACCGCCGCCAAGACGGTCGGCAGCCTGAAGGTCATCACCGCCCAGCGCGACGGCATGGACCCCAACGCCATGCGCAGGCTCGGCGACTTCCTGCGTGATAAGGAGCCCGGCGTCGTCGGCGTGCTGGGCTCCGTCCACGACGGCAAGGTCACGCTGCTGGCGGTCTGCGGCAAGGACGCGGTCGCCAAGGGTGTCAAGGCCGGCGATATCATTAAGACCATCGCGCCCATCTGCGGCGGCAAGGGCGGCGGCAAGCCCGACAGCGCCATGGGCGGCGGCACCGAGGTGAGCAAGGTCGACGACGCGCTCGCGGCGGTGGACGATTATGTGGCCGGGGTGATCGGCTGATGCAGCTGCCGAACGATCCTGTGATGCTCATGAGCTTCTGCAATGCCCGTCTGCGCGACGAGTATGAGAGCCTGGATGAGCTGTGTTCCTCGCTGGACGTGGACAAGGGAGAGCTTTGCGCGCGTCTGGCCGAGGCGGATTACCATTATAATTCCGACCGGAATCAATTTCTTTGAAAGGAGAAAGGAACATGAAGAACGATTGTCTGTTCTGCGCCATCGCGGCGGGGGAGATCCCCTCGAACAAGGTCTATGAGGACGAGCTGTGCTACGCCTTCCACGACATTGCGCCGCAGGCTCCCACGCACTTCCTCGTGATCCCCAAGGTGCACATCGCGTCCGTCTCCGGCGTCAACGCCGGGAACAGCGCCGTGGTCGCGCACATCTTTGAGGTCATTGCCAAGGTGACAAAGGAAATGGGCATCGAGAGCTACCGCGTGGTCTCCAACATCGGCGAGCAGGCGGGGCAGAGCGTGCCGCACCTGCACTTCCATGTGCTCGCGGGGCGGGACATGACGTGGCCTCCGGGCTGAGAGCTTAACATACTGAAGGGTATGGGCTTGCCGCGCCCTGCGCGGCACCAATCAAAGGGGGCTATTCTTAGCGGAATGGTCTCCCTTTTCATGCCGAGGGGCATGGGCGTGCCGCGCCCTGCGCGGCACGGATCAAAGGGGGCCATTCTTAGCGGAAGAATGGCCCCCTTTCGATCCCCCAAG
>CALDMA010000284.1 GCA_937915075.1 uncultured Oscillospiraceae bacterium | reverse complement strand
AGTCCAGATAGCGGAAACGGTTATAGAGCCACCATTTCTCTGCTCGGCCTTGGAGCCTTGCAGCATGGAGAGGTAGCTTGCCGTGTTCTGTTCGATCAGCGGCTGGAGGTACTTGAAATAGGCGTCCTCATTGAATACCGCTTCGGGCCACTTCGCCTGATGCTCCGCAAACCGCCGCTCCGTCGCCGCAAAGGAGAGCGTCCCCTTCGAGCGCAGCTTCTGGTACATCTCCTTGAGTTCCTCAAAGAACACCGCACGGACATTGACCCACAGAACGGACTGCTGGCCGTTGTAAATATCAGCGCCGGACGCCGTGTGGTCGATGTCCTCCAGATTGTAGGAGAATACCAGCGCGCCCTCGTTGTTGATGCCGATGGCGGTATCAAAGTCATAGGGCAGCGAAAACCCCTTGCTCCCCGCCATGAAGGTCGGGAACATATTCTTGGCGCGGCTGTCCACCATCAGGAACAGCTCCGTGAACAGGTAATAGAAAAGAACAGCATCCTTTTCAAAATGCTGCTCAAATTCGGACCTGAACTTTGCCAGACGATATTCGGCGGTATCCTTCGTGTAGAGAACGCCGTCAAAGGTGCGGTTCACAGGCAGCTTACCGCCCGTGGCCGCAGACTGATCCGTGCTTTTCAGCCACGCGGCAAGCTCCGCCAGATGGGCGGGGTCCGCGTAGTCCTTGGGATACCGGGCTTCAAAGTCGCCCTGCCAGTCGGTGCCCGTGAAATCATCGGACTTCCAGAGAACACGGTCACTGGTGTTGTTCAGAATCTCCCATGACTCGTCCCCGTCGGCAAAGCCGAACACCTCCGCTGTGCCTTTGTCGTTGTTGAAGTTGTACTTGCCAAGGAATCGGGTCGTTTCGCCGTCATACCAGAAAACCACGATGGGGAATCCGTCAATGCCCTGGCGGATCCGGCTGTCCCGCTTCTGCGGCGCGGTTCTGAACGGGCAAGCCTCGTCATAGAGCCGAGCCAGTTCCACGTTATTGGCTCCTTCTGAGGAAGCCACATCCGCCTTGAAGGTGAAGGTGCTTGTGGGAACAGAATCCGGGCGCAGTTTGTAGGTCTCCTGCGTATTGCCGCTGGGATCCACGAAACCGCCCTTGAATTTGACCTTGTAGTTCTTGCGGGCGTAGTACTGCGAAGAGGTACCCTGCACATCCACTTCCGCGCCGGAGAAGGTAAAAGACCTGCCGCCGTTGAGCGGGTCGGTGTAATAGCCGCTCATGGTTTTTACATCCCCCTTATACTGGGGCAGCTCTGTGCCATCCAGCACCAGATATGGCAGATCCTTCGGAAGCCGGGAAATGACGATCTGCGAGTAAGCGTCGAACACATGGTTGCGGCTGTACCGTTCCAGCATGGTTTCCACCACCTGCGTGTCAGCGATCCAGTTGTTCAGGATCTGGTGCCGGGTCAGGTCGTTATCGTAGATACGGATGCAGTAGAGGTCAATGGCCGCGTCCCGTGAGCCGATGGAGATCTCCACCGGCGCGGTCTGCGCGAAGTCATCGTCCACCGGGTACTGCGTCACGCCGGACATGATGCCGTTGATGTAGCAGTAGATAAGCCGGTTGGCGGCTTTCTTCTCCACCACGAAGGAAAGACGCAGATGCTCGTTTTCCTTATACCGGGTGGTGATCTCCTTCTGCTCGGAGCGCAGGGTCGCCAGCTGTGGCGTAATGGAGATACCGCGATTTCCGCTCATGCAGGAC
>CALDMA010000283.1 GCA_937915075.1 uncultured Oscillospiraceae bacterium | reverse complement strand
TGCCGTCGCCCTTGTCCTTGAGCGTCAGCTCGTTGCCGTTCTTGTCGGTGACGGTGATCGTCTCCAGCTCATAGCCGCTGTCGGGCTTGACGGTGATCGTCACGGTATCGCCCTTGCTCGCGCTCTTCGGGCTGACGGTCACACTGCCGTGCTCGGTCTTGCTCGGCGTGGAGACGGAGTAGGTCGGGTCGTAGGAGCCGGAGGAACCGGAGGAGATATAGCTCCAGGAGGCGGTCAGAATAACATTCTTCGTAACTTCGTAGGAACTGCTCACCTTGGTGCTGCCGTCATACCAGCCGTTAAAGGTGTAGCCGCTGCGGGTAGGCGTGGGGAGCGTGATGGTCGTACCGCTGGCCACATTGTATGTGGTGTCGGCAGTTGCGCCATCGTTGTACTTCAGGGTAAGGGTGACCTTCTGCTCAGTCGAAGCCTTCAAATCGGTGACGGTATCGCCGGGCTGCGCGGCAGCGGTAGCAGCGGCCACACTGGTGTAGTAGCTGTAGGGAGTCTCGCCGCTGGCCTTTTTCAGCTCGGCGGTCAGGTCGCTCACCACATAGTCTTTCACGGAATTGGCAAAATTGCCGCCGGAAATGGAGATACCGGCATTGGATGTAGCTTTCAGAACCGCACCGTTGATACGGACGGTACCGCCGATGGTCAGTGACCCTTTGGCAGCCTCCACTGTTGCATCAGCGCCGCATCCAACAGGGCCGTTGATCGTACCGCCGGTAATCTCTGCCTTGTTCCAGTTGAGAACGCAGTAGTATCCCGCTTGCGGCTGCGTAAATGTGCCGCCCTGAATTTTCAGTTCACCGTATTCATCGTTCTTGACTGTGATCTTGCCACCGGTGCCCTGTGTGAAGCTGCCGTCGGTGATGGTCATCTTGGCAGGAGCTTTCTGTGTATTCTTGGTGCCATCATACCACCCATTGTGAATCAGGCTGGAATACGCGCCATCATTCTCATCCGAGAACTTGAACGTGCCGCCGTTGATGTTCATCGTGCCCTGATTGTCAATGACATAGTAGGAGTTTCCACCGCTATTGTCAGCGCCTGTGCTGGCCTCTGCCGTGCGGCAGAATGTGCCATTCTCAATGGTGACCGTACCGCCAACATTATTCTTGATTGCGGCGCAGGCATGGCTCACATTGTCCACAATGCCGCCGCCAACACTGTCTTTGATCGTCAGCGTACCGTTGTTGGTAATGGTGTGCTTTCGTTCTGATTCAGAGCTATTCTTATCCTGCGCAGTCTCGCTATTTACCAGCGTTTTGCCGTTCAGGTCAAGCGTGATGGTCTTGCCCGCGGGGATCGTGACGTTCTCGTCTACATCTTTCAGCAGCGTAATGGTATCATTATTTTCTGCCTTGTCGATGGCCTCGGCGAGGGTCGCGTAGCCCTTGCCGTTGATCGCAGCGACAGGATCAAGGGCCTCCGCAACATAGCCAGTCAGGGCAGTCTCCTTGCCGCCCTTCACGCCATTAGTGGTATCAACGGTACTGGCAATCGTATTGGCGCTCTCGCCGGTGCCCATGGTAAGCGTGAGCTTATCGGAGGTAAAGCTCTTGCCGCTGGCCGCCGCATCATCGTAAATGAGGTAGCCGGTGCCGGTGATGTTATTGCCGGTGATGCTGATTGCGGGAGCGGTGGTCAGCTTCAGCAGATTTTCATGCAGTGTAATCGCATTGCCGCCATTCAATTCGATTTTATTGCTGTCAACATCCAAATTAACAACTTTGGTAATTTGAATTGCGGAGCGTCCTGTATCAGTAACCGGGGCGATGGTATTGTCGGATATTTTGGCAGTCAGCCCCTCATGGTCAATGTTCAAACCACGCTTGTAGCTTGCAATGGTATTGCTTGTGAACTCGAGCTCACCAGAAGCCTGATAATGGAGTACATAGCCGTTAGTATCTTGTGCGGCTGTGGTTCCGTTGAAGGCGCTGTTCTTGATAATTGTCTTGCCATCGCCGTTTGGAACTCGGAGTTGGCCGGTGAAAGTACAATCGTCAAATGTCAGCGTCCCCGCCGGATGCACATAGAGACCGCCTTTGAGTGTGATCCCTGTGAAGGTTGTAGTATCCGTACCAGTGCTGATGTAGCTGTGTCCATCATCAAAAGTGGTGCTGGAAACAATGGTAGCGTTTTCCGTGTCGGCATTGACTGCGATATTCTTCCAGTTATAACCGCCGTCCGTACCCCAGATATAGCCACCGGAGAGCGCAGGAAGAATCAGAGCACCTTCGCCGTTGTTGCTTCTTAGATAGTCACCCTGTTCGACCTGACCATAAATCGTCCACGTCAGTGTGCCGCTTCCATTCGCAGGCAGCATAGCGGAATTGTAATCACAGCCGGTGGTATTTTTGCAGACTTCCCAGTATGCCCGCATCAGGTTATTGACCGAGCGGAGTGTCGCACCCTTGAACGTCACAATTTTGCCATCCAGCTCATAAGACGCAGTTGCATATTCCGTTACGTCTTTCTCGGAGTAAAAATAAAGTGTAATATTGCCGCTTGCATCTTCGGCCTTCATATAGGCAACTTTAGAGCCGCCTTGAGGTGTAAACTTCACCTCTGTCGTACCTTCTGCCGCCAAAGCGACGGTAGGTAGCAAGCTGATCACGAGAGAAAGTGACAGCAAGATGGATAGTAGCTTATGTTTCATAACGGTCCTCCTACAGTATATGTTTTCCGCGGCTCCCCGCGGTTTGGGCACTTATTTCACCGGCTCTGCCGGAGATTCACTTAAAATCGCCGTACATTGGCTTAGCGGTCTGCCTGCGCAGATGGGGCAGCCACAGCGCTGCTTTCCTGTGCGGGTGCTGACGGCTGAACGCCACGCATGACCGTTTTCGCACTGCCACCAGACCTTGCGGCTGCTGCCGGACGTCACCTGCTGCGGTGTGAGGCTGCCGTTGCGCGTCGGATGCCATTGCGAGGCAACGACCGGTTCTATGGCCGGGAGGTCATTAAAGCCGGGCAGGACCTTGCGATTGGCGCAATAGGGGCAGCCGCTCCCGCTCCGCACGCGGTGGGAGATGGCGGCAGGGTAGGAATGTCCCTGTTCGCACCGCCACCACACGCGGCGGTTGGAGCCTGGGAGCACCGCCTCCGGCGTCAGGGCGCCGTTTTTCGCGGCGTCCCATTGCGCGGCAAGCTGAGGGTATTGGGAAGCGAGGTCGTTTTCGCCCGGTATCACCTTTTGCCCCGCGCAGAACGGGCAGCCTGCGCCGCGCACACGGGATGCTACGGACGAGAAATAGCTGTGCCCCTTGGAGCATTTCCACCAGACCTTTTTCAACGTCCCTGCGGCGACCTGCGTCGGGAGCAGGGAGACGTTCTTTTCCGTGTCCCATTCCGCGGCAAGCGCAGGGTACCTTGCCGCGAGGGAGTTTTCGTCCGGCAGAACAACGCGTCCCGCGCAGACGGGACAGCCGGTGCCCTGCACGCGGCTCTTGACGACCGAGTAATAGGAATGCCCTTTCGGGCAGCGCCACCAGACCTTTTGATGGCTGCCCATCGACACATCGGATGGGGTCCTGTCGTCGTTTTTTTCCGTGTCCCACTCGCGCAGCAGCTCGCCGCGGCCGCTTTCGGTACAGAACTCGCGCAGG
>CALDMA010000282.1 GCA_937915075.1 uncultured Oscillospiraceae bacterium | reverse complement strand
CGAGCAGGGTACGGAAAACGGGGAGGATATTCTGCGTATTATAAACTCCTTTGACCTGAAAAAGACCTTTATTGCCGATGTGGAGCTTATGCTTCCGGATGGGAGGCTGCTTTGCCAGGACGGGACCTGGCACGATGTCTCCGGCAGCGTCGACTTCGCGTTGGAGAAGGAGAAGGGCTCGTACATTTCGGACCGTGTCGGCAGCTTTCTTTCCCCGGATCTGCTCATCCTGCGCAACGCCGTGCCGGTGACGCGGGGCAGCGAGGTCATTGCCATGCTCTACGGCGTGATCCCGCTGCAGGCAGCCTCACGCACCTATTCCCCCGACCTGTACGATGGAAAAGCCTTTGTCCTCATCATCGACGGAACGACCGGAGACATTCTTCTGGACACATGGCATGATACGCTCGGCAACCTGGCGGATATGAGCGGGCGAAAAACACTCAAGGGCTACACCTATGAGCAGGCTGTAGAGAATATGCGCTGCGGCAGAAGCGGAGATATGCGCTCGGTTTCCAAGACCTCAGGAAGCATTCTCTATATGCACTACGAGCCGGTCGGGGTAAATAACTGGAGTGTTACCGTTGGTGTAAGCGAGGCGGATGCACTTGCGGGAACGCGTGCGGGCGTGAGAACGCTTTATCTGATGACGGTCATTGTCGGCACGGTGCTGCTGGCCTATATGGCCTACATGATCTGGTATCTGGCGTCGGCCCGACGCAGCATTTACCGCATGAGCATAACGGATCAGTGTACAGGTCTGATGAACCGAAGCGCCTATGAAAAGCTTCTGCGCGAGAGTGAGGGGCATACGGCTGCACCGGCTGTCTGCATCTATATCGATGCGAACGGCCTGCATGAGATCAACAACAAATACGGGCACGGGGCAGGCGATAAGCTGCTGCAGTCCGTGGCTGGATGCCTGAGAGCCCAGTTTTCCGACGGCGGCCTTTATCGCGTCGGAGGAGATGAGTTTGTCGTCTTTCCAAAGGCAGATGCATCGGCATGTGAAGCGCGTATGCAGGCGGTATTGTCGGCGCTCGCCGCACAGGGCTACAGCATCTCCTACGGCATCGCCGCGCAAAGGGCGGCAGCTGGATTGGGAGACCTTGTCCGTGAAGCGGACGAAAATATGCTGAAAAACAAGCAGCGCTACTATGCCGAGCACGATCGCAGAAGGCCGAGATAACGCTAAGACGATAAAATGACCGCCGGACAGTACCGGCGGCCATTTTATCATATATCCAACAATATTCTTACCCGTTCCTGCACCTGCTGTTCTATCATCCGCAGGCGTTTTTCGGGCAGGTTGTAGCGCGAGTGCTTCTTAAACTTGAAGGTCAACAGATGGCGCAGCTTTTCGCACAGCTCCGGCGTCAGGACGCTTGCCGCTGTGCCAAGGAAATCATCATACACGCTGGGGTAGAGTGTTTTAATATATTCCTCCAGCGTGGCCTCGTCCGTCCATGCGTCTGCGCCTGCAAAATTGAACAGAGAATTGCCATGGTCAAACAGGGGAGCGGGGGAGGCGATGGTATTTGTCCGGTTATCGACCATCACACCAAAGTTTCCAAAATGGCGGTCTACATTACAGATCACCGCGTCGAACACCAGCATTTCGTTCAATGCATTGACAAACTCAGTCCCCAGCTTTTCATAGTATACTTTCACGGCCTCTATACCGCCCTTAGAAACAAGCTGGCCGATAGGGATGTAGGCATACTCTTTACTGGTAAAAAGCTCACAGGTGGAGCAGAGAACGCCTTTCCAACAGGATAAACCGTATGGAATCGCATGGCTCCCCATCGCGGCGGCGATCTGTGCGGCGTAAAACTCAGAGTATGGCTCGTTGCCGGTATTGGCCGCGCCCTCTGTGCCGCCCTTATAAAGATAGACCTTGCCGCCGATGCGCCGCCAGCATTTGCGGAGCATTCCGTTCGTAGTAAACTCTGGACTGGAAAACAGGGAGGAGCGAACACCGCTGCCATAGCCGGTAAAGGCAAGCTCGGCCAAAACATTGCTGAACGGGTTGTCATAGAGATTGACTTTATCAAAAGAAGCTGTATCACCGGCTTCGACAACCCAATAACAATCGTTAAGTGACAACCCTTTACAAACACTGATAATACTCAGCGGGCGGTTGAGGTTTAAACCGCATTTTGCCAAAAGGCTATGGACATAGGCGCGATTCTTCGGAATTGTGCGGCGGCGCAGCCAACGGCTTATTCCGTCCGGTGTAAGCGTCAGATCAAGCGGCAGCAATGCCGCTTTTTCTTCATTTGTCCAAAGAATTTGAATCTCTGGCTCACTGGTATCCGTTGTCGCGGAGAATTTAACCAGCGGTTCATCGAACTGCTTTAAAATATAGTCCATGATAAATCCTCCTCAACAAGTTACTTCAGACTACACAGAAAATTTTCTACATTCAAATACTGGATACCATCAGCAAGTGTATTTTTTCCACGGTAGAGAACGAACTTACCGCTGATCGGGCCAAAGCGATTTTCAACGATTTGACATTTCTCCGCATCACGCAGATGAATTGTCTGCTTTTCGTTGACCTCAGCACTGTGCTTGATTTCATAGATACGGCAATTTTGATGAGTTTTATCATAGATCACCATATCAAACTCGCCGCCGGCATCGAACTTAAATTTGAACGCTTCCATCGTGCTGGGTGCTGCTTTGCAGACTTCCAGCAGAACAATGTCCTCCAGCATCCGGCCCTTTACATCGTCCAAAATCTTTCCTGTGATATATGCCTTATCCGCTTCGGGAATCGATGCGAAATAGGCATCCTGCATCAAGGAGTAGACCAGCGCCTTTGCGATGGCATAGCGCATACCGGGCTGGGAAAAGACGATATGCTCCGCCTGCTTACCGCTTTCATACCGTTCCGGACAGTTGACGATCAGATCCAGCATAAGCAGATACTTCTTCACTTTGTCGATATGCTCCTGCGTGATCGGAACGGTTGTCTCGTTCTTTTCCTTGACCTCAATGATAGCCTTTAATCGTCCCAATATTTGCTTTTCATCGACCTCATAGAGAACGGTTGCCCGTTCCGCGGGGAGATCATGCAGAAGCAGTTCCTTTGCAGAGCCGAAATCATGGGACTTAAATTCATCCTCTACCACGCGCAGTACAAAGCGGTGGTTCATGTGCTGCACAATGCGGTTGATGACATTGGTCAGCTCACCTTTTTCGTAAAGCTCACGCAGTTGATTGAAGTGTTCGCCGTAATGGTCATTTTTCAGTGTATGCTGAATGTTGCGGCTGATGGCCGTGTCAATATACTTCCGGGTGCTTTCGTCATCCCGAAACGCGACCTCGTCAAAGGCGGCGTCCGGATCGTCAAAGCTCATATTTTCCATTTTCAGCGTTCCGCCGTATTCAATATAGGAATCGACGGAACGGATATTCAGGAGCCGCGCATACTCCCGAAAGGGAATAAAGGAGGTGTGGATCGTTACACTTCTGTCATACAGCTCATCGCGGTTTGCCATAGCGAAGCCAAGAGAGTCCGTACCGGAAACAACGATCTTCATACCCATCATGCTGAACACGTCAGAAAGCACGGCAGCGGTATCGATGAAATCGCTCAAGAGCGTAATTTCATCAATAAACACATACCGATAGCCCAGTTCAAACAGAGCTTTCAAGTCCTTTGTCAGCTGCGACATATCATCAGTGGTCTGCACTTTGATGTAGGCCGCTTTTTCTATGGGCAGTTCGGACAGCATTTGGAATAGAAGTGTGGTCTTTCCGGTTCGACGGAGACCGTATAAAATGCAGATCTTCCCGTCATAAGAGCCGGTCACAAACTTCTGCAAGGTGCTGAAGCAGTCACGCTTGCCATACTTTGACACGCTGTTTGCCAACGCCTGCAAGCCCGCACCCGTGACAACATTCGTATAAAACTCTGGCATTTGCGAGGGTACGGCGGTCGTGACAACAGACTGGCCATAGCTTTCCAGCTTTTGATAAATCGCATGGTATCTGGCCGTGTTTGCTTTCGCGGCATCGTTTTCATAATTCTGATAGTTGCGCGTGGACATACCGAGGTATTTCGCACATTGGGCCTGATTCAACCCCTTTGAGATACGCAATTCTTTTAAGGTCACACTCATCACCTCGCTTTTATTATATATCACAGTATATACAAATGGCAAGGAAAACGCGCAATTATTTCGCGTTTCCTTCGCCTATTTTTCGCTTCTTTAATTTATACACAAGAATTACGGCTCCAGTCGCTCTGAAATTCTGAGTGTCTGGAGCCTTAAAATGTTAATATTTCGTGAACAGATAAAAATGTAAAGAAAATGTTGCCAAAAGTACCTTTCCGA
>CALDMA010000281.1 GCA_937915075.1 uncultured Oscillospiraceae bacterium | reverse complement strand
CATCAGCAACGCAGCTTTCAAAGATGCCGACAAGATCGACTACGATGAAGCTGTGACCGTCATGAACGCTGTCGGCGTTCTCGTCGGCGATGAAAACCAGAATTTCAACGCCAAGGAGAACCTGACCCGCGCGCAGGCCGCTAAGATCATCAGCTACCTGCTGCTCGGCAACAAGACCGCTGAGGCGCTTGCCGGCTCCGGCAAGTTCACCGACGTGGCCAAGACCAGCTGGTCCGCCGGCTTCGTCGATTACTGCGCCTCCACCGGCGTCGTCAACGGCGTGGGCGACGGCAAGTTCGACCCCAACGGTCAGCTGACCGGCTATCAGTTCGCCAAGATGCTCCTCGTCGCGCTCGGCTATGACGCCACCATCGAGGGCTTCACCGGCGCCGACTGGCAGATCAACGTCTCCAAGCGCGCTGACCAGGCCGGTCTGTTCGACAACCTCGACATCAGCGGCAACGCTGCCCTCACCCGTGAGCAGGCCGCCCAGATGTGCCTGAACACCCTCAAGAGCCCCCTGGTCGAGTACAGCAACAAGGGCGGCAGCCTGACCGTCAACGGTGCTACCGTTAACATCGGCGCCTCCAACGCGGAGTACAAGACCTCCTCCACCAAGCTCGCCGACCAGACCATCTACGCCAACAAGCTCAACAGCTCCGCCGGTGAGTACATCGTCGAGTTCGCCGAGCAGTACTATCCCAAGCTGGTCCTCTCCGAGAAGTTCGACGATTTTGAGCGTCCCTGCTACACCTGGTCCTACGACAAGAAGGACCTTGGCACCTTCGCCAAGACCGAGCTGCTCGAGAAGACCTTCGTCGGCGAAGTCACCGGCAAGGATCTCTATGATCTCCTCGGCAAGTCCGTCGTTGAGGATTACAAGACCTTCGTTGCCATCGACGGTGTGGAAGACAGCAATGTCAACAGCAACATCTTCCCCGCTTCCGCGATGAACAAGAACAACAAGAAGGCCGTCGGCGACACCGGCGACGGTGTTGTCACCGAGGTCTATGTCAACAACGACGCGAAGGAAGTCTACATCGTTATCATCAACGAGTACCTCGCCATCGCTTCCAAGGACTACGACTCCAAGAAGGAGTCCGTTGACCTGACCGTTTACGGCATCACCAGCAAGACCGTTGGCACCGCCACTGAGTACCTCAAGGAGACCAAGGGCGATGATTCCAACGAGAAGTCCTTCAAGAACGTCTCCAGCGATGATTTCGCTCTGCTGACCGAGGCCAAGGAAGATGACGCTTATGTCGTCACCGTCGCCAAGGGCGAGATCCAGACCGTCGTCAAGGCTGACGTCATCGAGGATACCGCCATCACCTCCTTCAAGCTGGGCAGCAAGGTCACTGCTGACGGCACCACCTACAAGTACGCCAGCGCTGCTGAGTACGATGTTAACGTCCTCGATAACTACACCGACGGCACTGCCAACGGCATCAACATGAAGGACACCACCTACAACATCTATCTCGACACCCACGGCAACCTGCTCGGTGTTGACCTCGTCGAGGCCGCTGACAACTATGTCTTCATCGCCGGCGTTGACAGCAACACCTCCAACCTGTCCAACAAGACCTATGATGCGTCCGCCATCTTCACCGACGGCACCTTCCAGACCATCAAGTTCAAGGGCGACAAGGGCAATATCTCTGATGCTCTGAGCAGCAGCCACCCCGGCAAGAATGCTGTTATCAACGAGTGGTGCACCTACACCGTCGATAAGGACGGCGTTTACACTCTGACTCGTATTGATTCTCCCATCGGCGACGCCAAGGTCGGCCAGTATCACTATGCTGGTACCGCTAACAGAGACATCGACAAGAAGAACATCGCTCTGCCTGCCGGTACCTCTACCGCTGCTGCCTACGGCAACGACAACACCGTTTATCTGCTTGCCGAGGTGAAGAGGATCGCCACTACTGAGAGCGGCGAAAACGCTGCGATCATCTCCGGTGTTGACTCCGTTACCACCGGCGTGAAGAACGCAAGCCTGACTGTTTGGGGTACGAATACTGTTGACACCAAGACCACGCTCTATGGCACGGGTGATACCGGCGTTATCAATGGTAGTGGTACTTCTTCTAGCCCCTACGACTACAGCTATGCTTCCTATGGCGCTTACACTCTCTACAAGTCCAACGGCTACATCATCGCGACTGTCGTCGTCGGTGAGGACAACGCTGCCAGCGACAACCTCGTTTACGTGAACAGCGGCAACGTTGAGATGGAAGCCTACGACAAGGCCGCTGATGAGTGGACCTGGACCCGCAAGGTCATCGCCGATGGCGAGGAGACCGAGCTCAAGGTCGTCGGCGATAAGCTCGACTACATCGGCAAGGATGCCGCCAACGGCAACATGAAGCAGTACGGCTGGTATCAGGTGAAGTACAATGCCAAGGGCGAGGTCGTTGGCACCACTCCCGTTGCCACCGCTCTGACCGAGGGCACTGACCTCGTGACCAGCATTGATAATCTGTATCAGACCATCAACGACGGTAAGGACACCATCCTCTATACCGAGGGCTTCGGCTTCGACGGCAACGGCGAGCCTAACGCTGCCGCGGCCGCTCCCACCATGAAGGGCAGCACCCTCTATCTCAACAAGACCCTGACGAAGGGCTTCTATGTTGCCGAGGATGCCAAGGTCGTCTTCATCCAGCCCAACGATGGCAAGACCACCACGGAGTATGAGGTTGGTTCTAAGGAAGTCCAGGGCTTCATCGAGAGCCTGAACGATGCCAACGGCGAGACCGACAACGGCTACAGCTACACCGTCAGCGCCATCCTCAAGAACGGTGCCGCGACCGTCGTTATCATCAACGACAGCATCGACTCCACCTTCAAGAAGGGCACTGAGGAGCTGAGCTCTGACATCCAGGTCAAGGATGTCAACCTCGCCACCGGTGTTATCACCTACTACGTTGAGGACGGCACCGCGCACACCTTCACTCCCGAGGAGATCGCTGAGATCCTCGCCAACGAGGGCTGCACGGACATCAGCTTCAATGGCTCTGTGTGGGCTTACAAGAAGGGCCTTGTGACCTACACGAATGTGACCATCAATCCTCCCACTCAGGTCTACAAGGTGACCTACAAGGTCTCCACCACTCTGCCCTCTGGCTGGACCGTTGATGCTCCTGCGTTCGTTTCCGCCAATGAAACGATCTCTATGACCATCGGTCATAAGGATTGGAATTCCAATAACATTAGCGTGACTCTGACTGGTGCTGCAACTGCCAGCGCCACCACTTTCACTCATGTTGATGGCAAGACCAGCGCAACTCAGAACGTCTCCATCTCCGGTGTTACCGCTGACGGTGAAGTTACGGTTACCATTGCTATTGCTTAAGTTCTGCTGAACAAAAGTAAAAGAGGCTCGCTCCCGAAAGGGAGCGAGCCTCTTTTATTCACTTGTCCTGTGCGTAAAACGCCACGACCTGATAGACGACGCCGGAAGCGTTGCCCTGCCAGGTGTCGTAGCGGTCGCTGTAAAAGCGAAGTGTGCTGCCCTGCCACGAAAGATTGACGGCGCCCCACGTTGCACCATTGTAGTAAACAAAGGCATTGGTGGTGGCGGGCGTTTTGTCTGTGACCATGAGCATAAATCCGTTGCCTGAGCTGGCAAGCACAAAGAGCAGCGTCGGCTTTTTCGGAAAGGTCAGCGTGGTCGGGTTTGCGCTGCCGTAGGTCCCCGTGCCGGTGTAGGTCGAGGTCTCGATTTTGCAGTTGCCGCAGAGGGCGACGGCGGCGGACGCCGCCGCGGCCGTGTCGGCGTTGGCCTTGAGCGCCTCGTCGAGCGTAGCGGTCATGTCGTTGAAATCCTTCATTTGGATTCGGTCGGTCTTCTCCCACTTGGGGAGCTGGTAGTTGGTGGTTTTTGTCATGCTTCCTCCTGTATTTTACGTTCAGCAATTAGAACAAAATTTGCTTTGGAAGCTGCTCTCTCCGCCCCCGCCTGCCGCCCCGACCGCTTCGGCTCCGCCTTTCGCCCGCGCCCGCGCGCTTATATCCGTATTCTGTTTTCTCGTTTTTCAGTTTTTCTTCGCCCCGCATTTCCGCCGGTTTTATGATTTTTTCTTACGGCGAAAGCATCTCGAATCACCTGTAAGGGTGATTCGCCGGTTTGGTGTCCGCTTATGTGCAACGTCGGCAAAAAAATTTTCCGGCTTGACATTTTCGCCCGCCGGATTATAATGGAAGTAGAAAGGGACGCTGCGACAAGCGGTCGGCCCAGTTTTGGTTAGTTAGGAGATTCTAAGAAACCGTCACTTTGCCGAGTGATATGCTCCCCCTATGAGAGACAGTGAAAAACAACACTGTCGAACATAGGGG
>CALDMA010000280.1 GCA_937915075.1 uncultured Oscillospiraceae bacterium | reverse complement strand
AGTACACCTTCACCATGCCCGCCGGCAAGGTCGAGGTCAAGGCGACCTTCATGGAGGACAACTCCATGCTGAACTTCTTCTACGACGTGCCCAACGACGCCTACTTCTATGAGGCCGTCAAGTGGGCGGTCGAGAACGGCATCACCACCGGCGTGGGCAATGACCTGTTTGCTCCCGAGCAGCCCTGCACCCGCGCGCAGATCGTCACGTTCCTGTGGCGTGCCGCCGGCTCTCCGGAGCCGAAGGGCGCTGCGTCCGGCATGACCGACGTGGTCAGCGGCAGCTACTATGAGAAGGCAGTTGCGTGGGCCATCGAGAACGGCGTCACCACCGGCACGACGGCTACGACGTTCAGCCCTGACGCCACCTGCACCCGCGCGCAGGCGGTCACCTTCCTCGCCCGTGCGCTGAACGCGAAGGCGGCGAGCGCGGCGGAGTTCTCCGACGTCCCGACCGACAGCTACTTCGCGGACGCGGTCGCCTGGGCGGCGGCCAACGGCGTGACCGAGGGCATCGGCGGCGGCCTGTTCGGCTCCGACAACGACTGCACCCGCGGCCAGATCGTCACGTTCCTTTATCGGGCGTACAACAAGTAAACGGAACGCGAGCCCTCAAAAACAAAGAAAAGAGGCCCATCTGCCAAAGCAGATGGGCCTCTTTGTATCTCGCGGCGGCTCAACTTTTGTTGAGCTGTGCGGCAGGTGTAAATGCGTGCGGCGGGCGGCCCGGCGCGATCGGTCAAAGGCTCTTCACGAGCGTCAGGATGTTCGACCCGTCCGCGTATTCATAGGTCACCTCGTCCATGAGCTTTTTCACCATGAAGATGCCAAGGCCGCCGACCTCCCGCTCCTCCGCCGACTGCGTTGTATCCGGGTCGGACCTTTCGGTGGGGTCGTAGGGCCGTCCGTTGTCAGAAAAGCGAAGCGTAGCCTTGCCGTCCTTCAGCGAGCAGCCCAGCACGACGCCGGTCGCGCCGCTGTAGCGGGCGATGTTGGAGAAGATCTCATCCACCGCCACGTTGACCTGAGCGATCACCTTCATGGAGGCTCCTGCCTCGGCGAGGATGCCCTCAAAAAAGTCGGTGGCCTGCGGCAGCTGCTCCAGCGTCGGCGCAAGACTGATCTTTTTCATGTCCGAAGATTTCATCTCGATGCAGAGCATGGTAATGTCGTCGAACTGGTCCGCGCCGCCCGCGAACTCGTCCACATCGCGGTGCAGGGCCTCCAGCAGCCGGCGGCACGAGCCGCCTTCGGCGGCGTTCAGCGCGCGGAGCATCCGGTCGGTCCCGTAAAGCGTGTTGGAGGCGTTCGTGGCCTCCGGCACGCCGTCCGTGTAGACCACCAAGCGGTCTCCCGTGTTCAGCTCCAGCTCGTATTCCCGGTATCGGGCGCCCTCCATGCCGGCCAGCACGAAGCCGTGCTTATCCTTGAACAGCTCGAAATCTCCACCACGGCGCATGATGGCCGGATATTCGTGGCCCGCGTTGGCGCATTTCATTTTCCCCGTGGAGATCTCAAGGATGCCCAGCCAGACGGTGACGAACATCTCCGCATCGTTGTTTTCGCAGAGCTGGTCGTTCACCTTTTCCAGCACGGCCTTCGGGGACAGGCCGCTTTGCGCGGCGGATTTCAGCAGCGTTTTGGAGATCATCATAAACAGCGCCGCGGGGACGCCCTTGCCGGACACGTCCGCCATGACCAGCGCCAGATGGTCGTCGTCCACCAGGAAAAAGTCGTAGAAGTCGCCGCCGACCTCCTTCGCCGGCGTCATGGAGGCGTAAATGTCAAACTCGTGGCGCTCGGGGAAGGCGGGGAAGATGCAGGGCAGCATGGACGCCTGGATGTGGCGCGCCACGTCCAGCTCTGCGCCGATGCGCTCCTTTTCCGCGGTGACGCGGCTGAGGTTTTGGATGTACTCGTTCAGCTCCGACACCATATACTGGAAGGAATGAGCGAGCTCCTCCAGCTCGTCGCCGGTGTTGACCTCCACCCGAAAGTCGGACAAGGCCGCCATCTTGCTCTCCACCAGCCCGATGGCGGCATGGTGCAGAGTCCTCAGCGGACGGATCAGAATGCGCCGCACATAGTAGTAGTACGCGAAAATGGAAAGCAGCAGAACGGCCAGCACCACGCACAGCGTCAGGCCGAGAAACTGCCGGATCTGCTGGTCGATCATGTCCATCGAGATGTCCACGCTGGCCAGCGCCACCGGCGTGCCGGCCCCGTTGAGGATGGCGACGTAGGCCGATGCCAGATAGCCGTACTCCTCGTTGTTGGTGATAAGGATGGTCTGCTCCGCGTCGACGGCGAAGGCTCCGTGCATCAGCTCGTTGCCGCCGCCGTAGTAGGCGTCGGTGTCGCCGAGGTCGCAGACGCCGTCCTCCCCGGGGACGCCCGCGTCCCAGATGTAGTACATAACCTCATCCTCAGGCACGACCACATAGAAGTATTTCAGCCCCATCTTCTCCCTGACGTCCTGCAGGTAGCGGTGGATCTCCTCATAATAGGCGTCCTTCTCGCCGGTCCGGTAGTAATGCTCCACGCGGTCTCCGTCGATGAGGTCCGCCGCCACGGAGGCCTGACCGAACGCGAGAGAGGAGTATTGCTCCTCCATCCGCGCCCGGTACAGCTGGGCGATCGAGGGGGCCAGGATCGCCGCGAGGACGGCGGCCATTGCCACCAGCCCCAGCAGCAGCTTGGGCTGTAACCGTATGCTCCTTGCTCGTTTCATGTCCGCACCTCCATCGGATGGATATGAAGCCGCAAATGGCCGTCCCTTACGCGGTAGAGCACCCGTGTGGGCGACAGCTGCTGCACCCCGCAGGGCAGAGGGGCCGTGCCGGTCCCTATCGCGGTCACATAGAACCACACGCCGTCCAGCTCCACCTGGGTCATGGAATTGTATTTTCGGAAGATCGTCAGAGCCTCCGCCCGGCTCATTTCGGGATGCAGCGTCAGCAGCTCGGACGAGGGACGCTTCCAGTAGGGCTGCTTCTCCGCCTGCGGCCGGCCGGCGGCCCAACGGTCGTCAAGGTGCTCGATGAGGTCCTCGACCGTCTCGCGTGCCCATGCCGCGCTTTGCAGATAGACGTCGATGCTGTCCGTCTCTGCGGCTATGTCAATGGTGTGCTGCGCCAGAACGTCGCCGCCGTCCAATCGCTGTGCCACCTTGTGCATCGTCACGCCGGTGCGCGTCAGGCCGCGCTCCATAGCTCCCTCGATGGGGTAATAGCTGCGCCCCTGCGGGAGCAGCGAGCTGTGGGTGTTGATGCCGCGGAATGCGGGGAGGTCCTCCGGCAGCGTCAGGATGCGGTCATACTCCGCGATGAAGAACAGCTCGCAGCCGTCCTCCGTGAAGTACCGCCGGATCTCCTCCGGCGAGATGGCCTCGTAGCGGACGGGGATGCCGAGCTCCTCCGCACGTTTTACGATGGCGTATTCCGTGAAATAATCCTCGTCGTTGTGATAGGTATACAGCGCCAGCACCTGATGCTTTTCCACAAAGTATTCAAAGCAAGACAGGAACACATCGCTGCCGAAATAAACGACCTTCATCGGTTTTCCCTCTCCGTCCTCAAATCTTGATGATCAATGTGTTGAAGCCCTGATAGCGCCGGTAGAAAAATTCCTTCGCCCGCTTTTTGATGACCAGTACGCCCATGCCGTCCATGTCGAAAGCCTCATCCCGGCTGGCACGGGAGGTATCTAACGCAAAGGGATTGAAGGTCGTGGCGTCGTCCCGCAGGTGCAGCTCCAGCACGCCGCCCTCTTCCATGATGGCCGTCAGCTGAAGGTAGCCGTCCGTCCGCCCCTGAAAGCCGTGCTTCAAAATGGCCATGCCAAGCTCCTCCACGGTCATGGTTGAGAGCATCTGCTGCTTCATGTCCGCGCCCCAGACTTCGCAGAAGGCTTCCAGCTCGCGGCACACATCCATCACATCCTCCGCGTTGCTGAGGATCGTCCGCTGGAAGATGCGCTCCTCCGGCAGCTCCGCCTTCTTATAGCGGCCGCCGAGACCCAGCAGCAGGAACACCGCCAGCGAGCCGGCCTCCGTCAGCAGAAACAGCAGCCAGAAGCGCTGCAGGCCCAAGGCATAGCATACGAACGTCAGCGGGATAAGCAGCACAGCCCCGCGCAGCGTCTCCAGCAGGAACGACGGCTTCTCGTTCTCGCAGGCCTGATAGTAATTGCACAGCAGGATATTGATGCCGGCGAACAGCGCTCCCGCGCCGTAGAGCCGCAGCGCGGTACACGCCAGCGCCTCCGACGCCGATCCGGCGATGCCGAACAGCAGGCACATTCCCGCGGGCCACAGCTCCACAAGGGCGATCAGCGCGCCGCCCACCGTCAGTCCCGCCGTGAAGCCAAGGCGCACCGTATTCCACATTCCCTGCCGGTTGTGCTCGCCCTGATAGGTGGAGAGGATGGGCTGCATGGCGCGCCCCGTCCCCTCGAACAGGTACAGGATCAGGTAGGAGGTATTCTGAATGACATCGAACACCGCCACCGCCGTTTCGCCGCCCAGACGGATCAGCAGATTGTTGCACACGAGGAAGAAGATCATCTGGTACAGGTATTGTACCGAGGTGGCCATGCCCGCCTTCAGCGCGGAAAGAGCCGGAGACAGCCAGCAGCCGCGCGGCCGCGCAAAGCGCAGCGTGTGCTTTTGACCGAAGAAGCCCGGCAGATAGATGCCGATGGTGATGATCTGTCCCAACGCGGTGGACAGCGCCGCGCCCCGCGTGCCCATGTCCAGCGCCAGCACCAGCGTGATGTTCAGCGCAATGTCACAGAGGTTGCCTATGACCGAGCCGGCGCCGGCACGGCGCTGGCTCCCGTCGTTGCGCAGATAGTAGTTGAACACGTTGGACAGGTAGAACAGCGGCGTGGCCGCGACGAGGATCTGCAGATAGTCCCTTGTGGCGGCATACAGCGCGCCATCCGTGCTCCGCGTGCCCAGCAGCGCCAGCAGCGGGTCCATGAATACGCTGCCCAGCACAGCGGTCGTGACGCTGAAGAGCAGCGCAAGCGCGAGCACGCCGTGAAAGCTGTCCGCCGCCTCCTGCGTTTTGCCCTGACTCAGCAGACGGGAATAGCGGACGGAGCCGCCCAACCCGAGGCCGTGGGCAAACATGCAGTTGATCATGTAGACCGGCAGGATCAGGCCGATGGCGGCAAGTCCCACGGCGCCCAACCTTTGGCCGACCACCACGGCATCCGCCATGTCGCTCAGCGCCCAGCCGAGCGACGAGAGCATGGCCGGGACCCACAGCCCCCGGAACATCCGAGCGGTAAAGCGGTCCTCCATCCGGTGTGCGGCGGGACTCTTTGCCTGCATGGCGTTACTCAATGGTCAGAATGTCGGAGAAGCCGGTCACCTCAAAGATCTCCATCACCGACTCGCTCACATGGGTGAGCACCATTTTTCCCTGACGGTTCATCAGCTTCTGCGCGGACAGCAGCACGCGCAGTCCCGCCGAGGAGATGTACTCGACCTGCCCAAAGTCCAGACGCAGCTCGGTGACGCCGTCAAGATCGGCCTTCAGCTCCGCTTCCAGCTGGGGGGCGGTGGTGGTGTCGATGCGGCCCTCGATGGCCAATGACAGCGCGGAATTCTTCTTTTCTTTTCTGATCTCCATGCTTTTTTCCTCCGAAAATGATCAAATTTTCAGTGTGCGGCGAAGGGCCGCGCGTTTCATTTTCTATGATAGCTGCATTCAGTGTAACACAAGCGCGGCATTTTCTCAATGAAAAAAGTAAATTCTGCCGAAAATCGGCACGCGGCCGGCGGGCGGTGGGACGGGTCCGTAACGTACACAGGGCTCCGTCCGGTATGAAAAAGAAAAGCGCCGCATACCCTCTACCAAAACAGAATGGGGAGGATATGCGGATGTTTTTGCATTTTGTCACGAGGAAAAAGCGTGGGAAGCGGGAGACGGCGAAGCCGCGCTTTCTTGTCCTGCGGCGCAGGACGCTGACCGCCGGTGCGGCGCTGCTGGCGGCGGCAGCCATTTTCGGCGCGGTGAACGCGCCCGCCGTCGTGCGGGCGTCGGCCGCGACGCGCCAGCTGCCCATCTACTGCGTTGAGCGCGACCAGAAGGTGTGCAGCATCTCGTTCGACGCCGCCTGGGGTGACGTCAGAATGCGGCAGTGAAAGCCGCCGCGGAGCGCGTTGATATGCTCCCCCTATGAGAGACAGTGAAAAACAACACTGTCGAACATAGGGGG
>CALDMA010000279.1 GCA_937915075.1 uncultured Oscillospiraceae bacterium | reverse complement strand
TTTCATCCGAAAGGCCGAAAACAGCGAGGCGCTGTCAGACTGGAGCCGGCCGCGCCTCTGTCCCAACCGCTATTTCCCGGCGATGAACTGGATGATCACGGGCAAATGCAACTATAACTGCATCCACTGCTTCAACGCCGCCGACAACGCGCCGCTCATGAGCGAGTGGAGCACGGACGAGGTGGACTGGCTTCTCGATCAGGCCCGCGACTGCGGCATCAACGCCTTCACCATCACAGGCGGCGAGCCGATGCTACATAAGAGCTTCTTCGAGATCCTCGAGGGCATCTACGCACGCGGCATGTACGTTGAGGAGCTGAACACGAACGGGTATTTTATCGACCGGCAGGCGCTCGACCGCATGCGCTCCATCGGCTGCGTTCCGCTCATGAAGATATCCTTCGACAGCCTCGGCTATCACGACTGGATGCGCGCGCACCAAGGCGCGGAGGAGACTGCGCTGCGCGCGATCCGGCTGTGCGTCGAAAACGGCTTCCCCGTCAAGGTGCAGACCAATATGAACCGCCGCAACCGCGATTCCATGCTGAAAACGGCGGAGCGGCTGGACGCTATGGGCGTGACGGAAATGCGCATCATCCGCACAACGGAAGCCCCCCGCTGGGTGCAGAACGCGGGCGACGCCTGCCTCACGTTTGAGGAATACTATGACGAGGCGCTTCTCCTCTGGCAGAAATACGCGCAGGGCGAGCATACGATGGATTTGACGGTCTGGCAGTTCGGGACGCTCTATCCGCGCTCGGAGTTTTACACGCTCACCGCGGTCAACTCCTGCGTGGGAGAGTACCGGAGCAGTGCGCCCGTGTGCAAGGGAAACCGCGGTATGGTCGCCGTCGCGGCGAACGGTAATGTGTTCCCCTGCCACCAGATGTCGGGCTATTACGAGCAGCACGGGGATATTCTCGGCAATGCGAAGCAGGAGCCCCTTTCGCAGCTGCTCTCCGGCGGGCCGTACCTGGACGAGGTATGCACCACGCTCGGCACGCTGCGCGAGAAAAACGCGAAATGCGCGGGCTGCGCTTATTTTGAGCTTTGCAACGGCGGCTGCCGCGCGGTGGCGCTGGCGCTTACGGGCGACAAGCTGGGCGTCGACCCATCAAAATGTCTGTTCTGGGAGCGGGGCTATCATAAGAAAATCGAGGCGCTGCTGCCGCAATACCGCACCGTTTCTACGGGGCTGTGAGCGACGGTGGAAAGGATGCGTTCTACCCTTTCCACCCTTTCGGCACGACCGCAAAAAGCAGTGGCCGTGCGTTCGAGCAGCACGGCTCCGCGTCAAGAGAAAGACTCGACAAAGTCGTGTCTTTCTTTTTTCTCAATTTTTTCATATTCCTACTTGACAAGTAGGTGATTTCGTGTTACAATGCCTATCAATCCGATAGGAAATATATGAATCAGAAATGAGGCAAGCCTATGCTGTCCTTTTCCATGCTCCGATGTCGCCGGTAAGCGCCTTTCCCGCACTTAAAATCGCTTCTCTTTCAAAAAATTTAACTATAAAACATACAATAAAAGGAGTTTACCGTTATGAAGACTTATGATACCATCACCGACCTGATCGGCTCCACCCCTCTGCTCAAGCTCAACCGATTCGCCGCCGCGGAAAACCTCGGCGCTGAGGTCTACGCAAAGCTCGAATACTTCAATCCCGCCGGCTCCGTCAAGGACCGTATCGCCTACGCCATGATCACCGACGCCGAGAAGAGCGGCGCGCTCAAGCCCGGCTCCGTCATCATCGAGCCGACCAGCGGCAACACCGGCATCGGCCTTGCCGCCGTCGCCGCCGCGCGCGGCTACCGCATCATCATCGTCATGCCCGAGACCATGAGCGTTGAGCGCCGTCAGCTGATGAAGGCCTACGGCGCGGAGCTGGTGCTCACCGAGGGCGCCAAGGGCATGAAGGGTGCCATCGCTAAGGCGCAGGAGCTGGCCGCCCAGACGCCGGACAGCTTCATCCCCGGTCAGTTCACCAACCCCGCGAACCCCTCCGCACACCGCGCGACCACAGGCCCCGAGATCTGGAACGACACCGACGGCACAGTGGATATCTTCGTTGCGGGCGTCGGCACCGGCGGCACGCTGACCGGCGTGGGCGAATACCTCAAGAGCCAGAACCCCAACGTCAAGGTCGTGGCGGTCGAGCCCGCCGGCTCCCCGGTCCTGTCCAAGGGCGTCGCGGGCGCGCACAAGATTCAGGGCATCGGCGCGGGCTTCGTGCCCGACACGCTCAACACCAAGATCTACGATGAGATCATCACCGTGGAGAACGAGGACGCCTTTGCCACCGGCCGAGAGCTGGCACGCAAGGAAGGACTTCTCGTCGGCATCTCCTCCGGCGCGGCGGTGTGGGCCGCCGCCCAGCTCGCCAAGCGCCCCGAGAATCAGGGCAAGCGCATCGTCGTCCTGCTGCCCGACACCGGCGACCGCTATCTTTCCACCCCGATGTTCGCGGACTAAGTCCACCCTACCCGTTTGACGCAGATCTCCTCCGCGCGCAGCGCGAGGGAGGCATACCATGCGGCGAGGAGCTGTTCCGGCTCCCCGCCGCATTTCTCTGCCCGCTCGTCTCCGTAGGTCACGCGCAGCGACGCAGCGCCAAGCGGCAGGACAACGCCCCGCGCCGCAGAGGTCTCCATCGCATCGCCGAAACAAAGCACGATGTCCGCGCCCTCCGGCACGCGCAGGACGGGAGCCGCAACGCCGAAGCGGCTGCGCAGCGCCTGCGACAGCTCCCAGCCGCCCTGCGCCGTGCAGAGCTGCAAATAGCGCGTATCCGCCGCCAGCGTCTCCGCCGCCGCGGCATAGGCGCGCGTCACGCGCGCCGCGCAGAGCGCGGCGGTCGCCCTCCGCGGCGCGATCTCCTGCTGCGTCATCACGCGGCGCGCGATGGCGGCAGCCGCCGCCTCGCGCAGAGGCCGCACATCCACCGGGACGATCCCCCGCGCGGCAAAGCGCTCATACGCGGAAAATGCCCGTGGAAAGACCGCCTGCGTTACGCCGTACCCTTCCAGCGTCCGCGCGGCGGTACGCAGGCTCCACGCCGCCCGCAGGCCGTCGCCGTGCCGGATGCCTACGGCAAGGAACCGCACGCCGCCCAGACACTTCTCCTGCACGCCGCAGCGCTCGCCCGCGCCGCGCCATTCCACCAAGCCAAACATGGTTCCCCTCTCTCCCCCGCTCCACGATGCAAAAAGGACTCTCCCTACTCTATGGGAGAGTCCTTTGTTTCCATGCCGATAAATTCAGTTCCACGCCTTAACATAGTCCGTCAGGTACTTGAGCGGATCGACGAGCTGTCCGTTCTCCGTGATCTCAAAATGCAGATGCGGGCCGCTGCCGACGCCGCTCGAGCCGGTCACGCCGATGGCCTGCCCCTGCTTGACCACCGCGCCGACGCTCACCGAGCGCTTGGAAAGGTGCTGATAGGTGGTCGTGTTGCCGCTTCCGTGGCTGATGACGATGTACTGTCCGCGCACACTGTTGCTCGACGAAATGATGACCGTGCCGGCCTTGGCGGCATAGACGGTAGAGCTGTAGTACACGCCGCCGATGTCGATGCCGCGGTGGTTGGTGGAGGCGCCCTTGATGCCGGTGTTGCGCTTGCCGAAGGGCGATGTGACGCGCTTGCTGGTCGTCACGGGCCAGATGTAGCCGCCGTAGGTCACCGTCGTGTTGCCCTGCTGCGCGGCAAGCTCCTTGCTCAGCCGGACGATCTCCGCCTGTGTCTTTTCCTCCTCAGCCTCAATCTCAGCGAGCACGTCCTTATAATCCGCCTCGTTCTCTTCCATTTCCTTGATGAGACCGGTCGCCTCGGTGCGCTGATCGCGCAGTTCGTTGTTCTTGACCGCCAGCGCCTCCTTGGCGCTCTGCTGCTCGGCGAGCGAGGTCTCGAGCGTCTGCTGCTTTTCCGCGATCTGCTCCTGCAGTACGCGCAGGTCGTCGATCACGCGCTGGTCGGCCTCCATCACCTCGCTGATGAAGTCCATCGCGCCGAGCAGCTCCTCAAAGCTCGACGACTGGAAAAGCACCGACCAGTAGGACACCGTCCCGCGCTCCTCCATCGCGCGCACGCGCTTGCAGAACAGCTCGTACTGGTCTGCCTCCTGCGCCTGCGTCTCGCTGAGCTCCTGCTCGGTCTGCTCGATGAGCGTTTCGTACTGCGCGATCTGCTGCTCGGTGTTGGCGATCTCCTCGCTGATGAGGTCGATCTGCTGGTCGAGCAGCGCCTTGCGCTTGAGCGTGTTGGCCTTGTCCTTTTTGAGCGCGCTGAGCTGCTTGTTCACCTCGCTCTTCTTGCTTGAGAGCGCACTGGATTCCTTTTTCAGCTTGTCGATGTCTGCCTGCGTGACGGCGGAGGCCGTCTGCGGCGGCAGGCGCAGCGGCGCCAGATCCGCCGCGAGCACGCCGAAGGCAAACAGGAACGCGACCGCCGCGCGCAATACTCGTTTTGTTCTCATGGGCAGCCGCCCTCCTTTTTCAGACTTGCAGAAATTTGCGGATCGCCGTCAGGCTTCCGCCGACGCCGACAAGCATTCCGACGCCGACGAACACCAGCGCGACCGGCTTCCATATCGTCGCAAAGTCCACGACGCTGAAGAGATTCAGCGCGTCGGACATGGAAATGCTCCGCGCGACGGTCGCGTACAGCAGCCATTGCAGGCCGAAGGCGACGCCCGCGCTCAGAAGGCCGATGATGAAGCCCTCATACACAAAGGGCCAGCGGATGAAGCCGTTCGTCGCGCCGACCATCTTCATGATGGCGATCTCGTCGCGGCGGTCAAAGGTCGTGAGCTTGATGGTGTTGGAGATGATGAACACGGAAACGACCAGCAATATCGCGATGAGTGCGATGCACACCACACCCGCTACGTTTCGCAGGGCGATGAAGCCCTCCGCCAGATTTTCGTCCGCGCGGGCGTCCGCGATGCCGGTCACCTCCTTGACCGCCTCGCGCGTCTCCTCCATCCGGCCGAGGTCGATCACCTTAATGGCAAAGCGGTCGCGCAGGATCTCCGGGTCCAGATCGCCGAGGGCGTATTTCCCCTCGTATTTTTTCTCGAAGGTCTCGCATGCCTCCTCGCGCGTGATAAAGCGCACGCTCCTCACATTCGGTACCGCCTCGATGGCAGACTGGAGTGAACGCCCCTGTGCCTCCGTGAGCGTATCGTCCACAAACGCGAGGATCTCGTTTTCGCTTTCCAGCTGACGAAGCTGCTCGTTGACATTGTAGGCCACAAGGGAAAACGTGCCCATGACGAGCAGGCAGGCCACGGTGATGCCGACAGCCGCAAAGGACATGAAGCCGTGGCTGAACAGATTCACCACACCCTCGTGGAAAAAGTAACCAAAATCGTGTCTTCTCATCGCGCCTCACCTCATATTGTAGCCGATGCCGTCGCTCACGACGATACCGCGCTCAAGCGTAATGACGCGCTTCTGGAACTTGTTGACCAGATCCTTTTCGTGCGTCACGACGAGCACCGTGGTGCCGAGCTGGTTGATGCGCTCGAGCAGCATCATGATCTCCAGTGAGCGGGCGGGGTCAAGGTTGCCGGTCGGCTCGTCGGCGATGATGGTATAGGGGTTGTTGACGAGCGCGCGCGCGATGGCCACACGCTGCTGCTCGCCGCCGGAGAGCTGGTTGGGGAACTGATTGGCCTTGCCGTCCAGTCCCACCAGCTTGAGAACGTAGGGGATGCGCTTTTTCGCCTCGCGCGGCGAGGAGCCCACGGCGCGCATGGCAAAGCTCAGATTTTCATAGACCGTTTTCTTCTCGATCAGGCGGAAATCCTGAAAGATCACGCCGATGGACCGGCGCAGCAACGGGATCTGCCGGTCGGAAATGTTGTTGAGGTTGAAGCCGTTGATCATCAGTCGGCCGCCGCTCGGCAGGACCTCGCCCGTGAGGAGCTTGATGATGGTCGATTTGCCGCTTCCGGAGGGGCCGACGAGAAAGACGAACTCGCCGTCGTTGACCTCCATCGTCACACCGCGCAGCGCGTGTGTCCCGTTCTCATATTCCTTCTGCACGTCGGTCAAGCGGATCATCGCCGTGTTCTCCCCTTTTTCTCCAAGTTTACCTATTTTATTCTATTATACGCGAGCGGCGGAGAAATGGCAATAAAAATTATGTAAACAAACGCTGTTTTTTTCGGCAATCTCCGCCGCAAAAAGTCCCCGGAGCGCAAAAAAGAGGCTCTCCCTTCGGAAAG
>CALDMA010000278.1 GCA_937915075.1 uncultured Oscillospiraceae bacterium | reverse complement strand
GATCATTTCCTTCGTCGTGGTCTTGCCGACCGAGCCGGTGATCTGGACAACGGGGATGTTGAACTGCCCGCGGTACCACGACGCGAGCGCCTTGAGCGCAAGGCGCGTATCGGGGACGGCGATGTAAAATTTATCGGGCAGGAACGCTGCGGGCGTCCTCGCGCACAGGCAGCCCGCCGCGCCGAGCGCGAGCGCCTTGTCGATGTAGTCGTGCCCGTCGAAGCGCTCGCCGGTGAGCGGGATAAAGAGCGCGCCCTCGCCCGCCTTGCGGCTGTCGGTGGAAACGGAGGTCACGGCGGCGCGCTCGCCGCCCGCAAGGAGCGTGCCGCCCGTGGCGGTCAGCAGCTCGGAAACCGTCAGCGTCTTCATGCTCTCCCCTCCTTCCGCGCCCGCAGGGAGCTTGTCACGATGCGCTCGCACAGCTCGCCGTAGCCGATGCCGGCGGCGGCGGCCTCCTGCGGCACGAGCGAGGTCGGCGTCATGCCCGGCAGGGTGTTGATCTCCAGGAAATAGGGTGTGCCGTCCTCGGTGACGATGAAGTCCGCGCGGGAATAAACACTCAGCTCCAGCACGCGGAACACGGTCTCGGTCGCGCTGCGGAGCTTTTCCTCCCATTCCGCGAGAATGGGCGCGGGGCAGACCTCCTCGGCGGCCCCCGCCTGATACTTGTTGGCGTAATCGTAAAAGCCGGTCTTGGGAATGATCTCGATGGCGGGCAGTGCCTTGCCGTCGAGAATACCGACCTGCAGCTCGCGGCCGCGGATGTACTGCTCAATGACGACCTGCGCGCCGAAGTGCAGGCACTCGGTCAGCGCAGCGGCGACCTCGCCGCGCGTGTGCGCGATGGTCACGCCGATGGACGAGCCGTTGGCGTTGGGCTTGACGACGCAGGGCAGCTCCGTTTCGTCGGCAATGGCGTCGATCTCGTCCGCCGTGTACTTCAGCGCGCGCCATTTCGCGGTGGCGACGTAGGGCGCGACGAGACGCTTGGTGAGGTCCTTGTCCATGGCGATGGCGCTGCCGAGGTAGCCCGAGCCGGTGTAGGGGATGCCGAGCAGATCAAAGGCCGCCTGCACCCGTCCGTCCTCGCCGCAGGCGCCGTGGAGCGCGATGAACACGACGTCCGCCATGGCGCAGACGCGCAGAACATCCTTGCCGAAGATATTTTCGCTCTTGTCCTTCCGGCTCGCGCGGACGGCGTCGAGATTCGGCTCCTCGCGGGCGACAGAGAAATCGCCGCACAGGCCGTCCGGCGCGTCAAAAATGCTCTCCGGCGCGCCGTCATAGCCCTCCAGTCCCAAAAACAGATCCACCAAAACCGCCCGATGGCCGCGCGCGCGAAGCGCGCGGCAGATGCGCGTGCCGCTCGAAAGCGACACGTTGCGCTCCATGCTCAAGCCGCCGGCCAATACAACGATGCGCATAGCTTTTCCTCCTGAATTCGCGAAAACTACATATCTATGCTATTTTATCAGGATATACTTTAGCACAACGCCGCGCGAATTACAAGCAAAAGAAAGGCGGCCTTCCGCCGCCTTTCTTGTCAAAAAAGTGGCAAAGCCACTTTTTTGAGAAAGCTTCGCTGCGCTCTGCGCCTCGGTTGTCCGCTTTCAGCGGACAATTCGACGCTTGCTCCGCGCAACGTGT
>CALDMA010000277.1 GCA_937915075.1 uncultured Oscillospiraceae bacterium | reverse complement strand
GTCGACGTCCAGGATGGAAATTTCATTCAGCTCCAGGCTGCGCAGCGACGGGTCGCGCGTCTGCTTGAGATAACGGAAAAAGTTCCGCAGATCGAGAAAGTATTCGTCCACGGTTTTTCGGGAGTGCGCCTTGATCGTTTCATGGTAAGAAAGAAAGTTGCGCAGGATCGGCGGCGCTTCGGTACGGTAATCGTTCATGAGCTTTCGCAAAAACAGCTGTCGTTCAAAGCGGGGGACTTTGATTGACCCAAACATATAATTGAACAAAATAAAAATTTTGTTCAAAAGAGGGTGGCTCTAAATCGGTTCTCCGGCTGTTTTCGCTTTCCTCCTTTCCGTAAGGATAATTACTTTACAGAGATGCTGAGCATATTGAAAATTCAAAAAAAGCGGTTTAATCCATCGCTCCTTCGCACAAACTATTTCCATGAAAACGTTTTCATTGGAAAGGATTTGATCGGATGAGCGAGCTTTTCTGTCATGCCAACTGTGTGTTCCAGTCCGGCGGACGCTGCGGCTTCAAATATTCCACGGCCTGCTGGATGCCATCGTGCCGCAGCAACGCCTGCGTACACTATATCCCGCGCTCCGCGGTCAGCGGCGTTACGACCTC
The DNA here is from genome assembly GCA_937915075.1 of uncultured Oscillospiraceae bacterium. Taxonomy (GTDB): domain Bacteria; phylum Bacillota; class Clostridia; order Oscillospirales; family Oscillospiraceae; genus Hominicoprocola. The sequence continues at coordinate 5,079 of CALDMA010000277.1, read as the reverse complement.
GCCAGCACACGCAGCGCTTCACCGACATTCTGCACCTCCGTCAGCTTCAGGCCGTCCGGACGTCCAAGACGGTTCCCATGCTGTTTTGGAATGATGCACTCCGTGAAGCCAAGCCGCCGTACCTCGCTGAGCCGTTGCGACAGATTGTTCACGTTCCTTAACTCACCGGTCAGACCAACCTCGCCGATGGCGGCGACCTGCGCGCCGATGGGCTTGTCGAGATAGCTCGACGCCAGCGCCAGAATGGCCGCGAGATCGGCGGCGGGCTCGTCCAGCGTCAGACCGCCGATGATGTTCAAATACGCGTCGCACTGCGACACCTTGAGCTGTCCGCGCTTTTCCAGCACCGCCAGCAGCATCGCCGCGCGGTTGTAGTCAAAGCCGTTGCTCGTGCGCCGCGGCGTCGGGTACGACGAGCTTGCCAGCAGCGCCTGGATCTCCGCGAGCACGGGCCGCGCGCCCTCCATCACGCAGGTCACGCAGGTGCCGGGCGCGTCGGCAGGACGGCCGGAGAGCAGCATTTCCGAGGGATTTTCGACCTCAATGAGGCCGTCGTTTTCCATCTCGAAGACGCCGATCTCATTCGTCGCGCCGAAGCGGTTCTTCGCCGCGCGGAGGATGCGGTAGGTCATGTGCTGGTCGCCCTCGAAATAGAGCACGCAGTCCACCATGTGCTCGAGCACCTTGGGACCGGCAATGGAGCCTTCCTTATTGACATGGCCGATCACAAACACCGTGATGCCCCGCCCCTTGGCGAGCTGCATGAGCGTCATCGTGCAGTCCTTGACCTGGCTGACGCTGCCCGCGGGCGAATCCAGCTCCTCGTTGTAGAGCGTCTGGATGGAGTCCACGATCAGAATGTCCGGCGTTTCCTCGCTGACACATTCGAGCACGTCGCCGAGACAGGTCTCCGAGAGCACATAAAGGTTTCCGCTTGCGACCTTCAGCCGCTCGGCGCGCATCTTGAGCTGGTGCGGCGATTCCTCGCCGGATACATACAGGACCTTGGCAAAGCGGCAGAGCTGGCTGCAAATTTGCAGCATCAGCGTCGATTTGCCGATGCCGGGCGCGCCGCCGACGAGCACCAGCGAGCCCTTTACGGCGCCTCCGCCGAGCACACGGTCCAGCTCGCCCATGCCGGTCGAAAAGCGCAGCTCCTGCTCGGTCTGCAGCTCGGCGATCGGATGCGCCTTGCTGCGCGCGAGCGCCTTGGCGCGCCCCTTCCCTGCCGCCGACGCCTTCGGCGCGGCCTGCTCCACGATGGAATTCCACGCGCCGCAGGCAGGACAGCGGCCCGCCCACTTCGCGGTCTCGTTGCCGCACTCGGTGCAGTAAAATACGGTTTTTGCCTTCATGGGGTCTCCCCTTTTCTGTTTTTCTTATTCCGCCGACAGCCCCGCGAGTCCCGCAAGAAAGCCGGCGGCGACGGTCACGGCCAGCTTGCGCTGATAGTCTGTCTCGCAGAGCCTTGCGGCCTCCTCCGCGTTGGAGAGAAAGCCGCACTCGACCAGCACCGCGGGACAGCGGATGCTTTTCATCAGGTAAACGCTTTTGTCAATAGCCTTCCGGCTTTTCTCATTTCCCGGATTCACCGCCGCATTGAGCGCGAGCTGTACGCTCTCGGCGAGCGCCTCGCTGCCCTCCGTGCGGGCGTGGAACGCCTGCGCGCCGTGGACGCGCCGCGAGGTCGGGAGACTGTTCTGGTGGATGCTCAAGAGCACGGCGTTCGGCGTTCCATTCACCAGCGCAACACGGTTTTTAAGGTCGGAGGCCTTCTTCTCCCGCAGTGTTCTCGCGCCGTCGGAATAGATGGCGGCATCCTCCGTGCGGGTCATCCTTGTCTCACAGCCAAGAAAGCGCAGCAGCGCGTCAAGATTCTGTGCAATGGCAAGGTTGATGCCGCTTTCCACCGTGCCGTCCGCCGCGACGGCGCCGCCGTCCTCCCCGCCGTGTCCCGCGTCAATGACGATCACCGACCGCTCCGGCACGCCAGATGGGCGAAAGGCAGGCAGCGCATCTCGCACGAATGTTCCACACAGCAGGAGCACACCGAAAAGGAGCAGCGCTGCGAGCACCAAAATTTTTTTACGCAGAAGAACGATCAATTTCCTCACCCCGTGCAACGCTATGCGCGGGGACTTTTTTCTATTCTTCCATGGACATATTGTAGCAGACATCGGGCGGAAAGAAAAGCCCTGTTTCCTCTTTTTTGCCGCGGCGTATACTGGTATGAGCGCAATGCTCAATGCCAAGAAGGAGGAGACCCATTTGGAAAAGAACGATACGGCGGTGAAGAGCTGCGGCACGACGGAGGGCCGTCTGCCGGGCAGCTGTGCGCCGCTGGCCTTTCCCTATGTTCCCGTGCAGTGCGACAACCCTGCACGCTATTCGCAGCAGGACGCCCTGCAGGCCGGCACGCTGTTCCCCGGCTTGAACCTGCCCTTCCACGCTGATTTGGAGACCCGCTTCCCCGCCGCCAACACGGCGCTCAGCGAGCTGATGGCGCTTGACTTTGCCATCGACGAGCTGGGATTGTACCTCACCACGCACCGCGACGATCAGGAGGTGCTGGCGCTCTATTGGTCGTATATCAAGCTCGCGCGCGAGGGACGGGAGAAGTATCAGGAGAAATACGGCCCGCTGCTTCAGACCGACCTGACGCCGGGCAGCTATAAGTGGCTCGATAATCCGTGGCCGTGGGATCTGGGAGGGAACGACTGATGTTTGTCTATGAAAAGAAATTGCAGTATCCGGTGAAGATCGCCAACCCCAACCCGAAGCTCGCCGCGGCGATCATCAGCCAGTACGGCGGTCCGGACGGCGAGCTCGGCGCTTCGCTGCGGTATCTGAGTCAGCGCTACTCGATGCCTTACCCCGAAGTATACGAAACAAAGATACAGCGATGCTTAATAGAAAACGACATTGATTTCTTCGTCCGAAACGGTTATTTCCTTAATAAACACTTTGGCAACGCTTTTCCGCTCCTCCATGTCCATATTAGCCCATTCAGCAATTACTTTATCAATGTCATACCCGTTAAACTCTGGCGTTTTCTCTTGAATAGTGAGGCGGCTCAATTCGTCCAGCAGTTTCATTTTATCTGCGTTCAGTCGTTCCACTTGTCCGTTGATTAGGTCAATCAATGCTTTTGTAGCATTGGGGACTTGCGTTAGATAGCCGTTCATCTCCGCGTCAATTTTCTTGATAGCCGTTTTCAGATTATTTATCTGCGGAGAAAAACTGCTCTTTGATTTTGCTGTTTTGACCTTCAGACTGTTCAGATAGGCAAGCAACTGCCCTTCTGTGATTTCCTCTAATGTTTCCGAGGTTAATGCCTTTTTCTTTCCATAACAATGCTTCTCTATGCGACCAATACAAATTGCGTATATCTTGCTACCCTTTCGGCCTCCCGATTTAAAGCATATACCCTTCCCGCAATAGCCGCACTTGACGAGGCCGGACAACCAAGTTTTAGTGCCTGTCCCACTTGAACCAAAATTATGATTATTCAGCAAGCGGGCTTGAACTCTTAACCACACATCAGACGATATAATACCCTTGTGTAATCCAATAGTCGCGTATTCGTCCCTGTCCGCAGCATACTTTTCACGGGCAACCCCCTTTGTCTTGCCGTACAAGTAAATCCCATTTTCACCTATGTAATCTTCTGGTGAATTATTGATTTTAATATCTTTGCTCTGTAGGAATGTATAAACATCGGCATCTGCTTTTACATATACAGGATTCCCTAAAATACGGGCAACGGCGTGCTTATTAAAGTAGTTTCCCTTTACGGTTCTTATTCCTTCTTCATGAAGCCATTTTTGTACTTGTCCAAGAGATAGACCACCATTACCGTATAAATCATACATCCGCTTGACGGTTTCAGCTTGTTCTGGAATAGGTACTAATTTTTTAGTTTTCTTTCCGAGCAAAGTAGTTTCTTCTTTCTTATAGCCGAAAGGTGCTCTTGCTCCTAAATAGAAACCTTGTCCACCTCTGGCATAGTAATTCTCCATTACACGCATTTGAATTGTCTCTCGCTCAAATTGAGCAAAGACCATTAAAATGCCATAAATTGCTTCGCTTAATGCGGAATTGCCTGTATTTACGATTGGCTCGTTCTTACTAATGAACTTGACATTGTACTGCTTGAACATTTCCATTATTTGAGCAAAATCAGCGACCGAGCGACTGATACGGTCGAGTTTCCAAACAATGACATTTTCAATCAGACCACTTTCAATGTCTTTAATCATTCTGTGAAACTCGGGGCGGTCGGTATTCTTTCCAGAAAACCCCCTATCGGCATACACCTCATACCGACCACTTTCAGATAATTTTTTACAATCGTCTATCTGGCTTTCGATGCTGATAGAATACTCTGACTTATCAACGGACTGCCTAACATAGATTGCGTCCAACTATTTTCTCCTTCCACGCTCCGCCATTAACTGCCGTATGGCTCTGTCAGCGAGTTCGGCGTCTCGATTTTTCCTTTCCTCTGGCGTGAGGGTATCATCATCAACAGCGACGGTAATCTTGTATCCCGATTGGGAAAACTGGCTTATAATACGACTCACCATATCGCCCCCCTCGGAGCACGATATGGTCCCATCTAAAATCTTATGACAGATTTCAGGGTTGTCCATCAGGAACTGCCGTAATTTTTCCACGAAAACACCACCTTTATCGCAAATTATGTTATAATATTATCATATTAGTGGCGTTCTTTCAATAGAAAGACGCTGGCAGGGTGTTATTCTGCCAAGCGTCTTTTTTTCACATCTCTGCGAGAATGAATTTCGCTGCGGCCTCGGCCTTTGCCGATGCTGAAACAAGCATTGTCGGGTTATTCTTCAACGCTTCCAGCCATGACCGTAAGTATGCGACGCTGTTTTTCTCGGTTCTGGCGGTCATAATGCCGCACCGCCCCATTAGCATTGTGGCTCCCATTTCCGCAACCAATTCTTCCTTACTGTACTCCGTCTGACTGGTAGAGGCAGCAAGATTTCGATTCAATCGCTTTGTGGCTCCTGTCGAATGTACGGCCTCATGGAACGCCGGAGAATAGTATTC
>CALDMA010000276.1 GCA_937915075.1 uncultured Oscillospiraceae bacterium | reverse complement strand
CTAGGTGTTGAGGACAGCGCTGAAAGCGCTCCGCAGACACCGTACCCGGCGAACGATGTAAATCGTTTGACGGGCGAAAACAAGGGAGGAGCGAAAGCGGCGCGCACGGACGAGGAAAGGCCGAAACGGAGCAAACCGGGCAGAGTGAGAAAGGCGGCGGAAAAATGGTACGGGCGAGAATCACGAAAAGAAACCACGAAGTGACGATCGTATACGCGAAGGACTTCGAAACGCTTTGCCGCCAGATTCGCGAAAACGAAATTGCGAAAATAGAGGCGGAAACGATCCCTGCGGAAAAGATGCGGCAGGGACGGACGAAACCTCTTGCTTGACAGGACGGAAGAAAAAAAGCATAATAAAGGCAGGAGGCGAGAAGATGCAGGCCGAAGTGCTGGAGTTTGAATGGGACGAAAATAAAAACGAGATCAACAAAACGAAGCATAAAATTTCCTTCGAAGAAGCGGAAACGGTTTTCTATGACGAAAACGCCGTGATCATCGATGATCCCGAGCATTCGCAGGACGAGGAACGGTTCATCATTCTCGGCTTCAGTGCAAGGGCGCGCATGCTGATGGTATGTCATTGCTATCGCGGCGAAGACGAAGTGATTCGAATCATATCCGCGAGAAAAGCGACTTCGGAAGAAACGAAACAATATAACGAGATGGAGGACTGAAAAAAATGCGCGATCAATACGATTTTTCCAAAGGGATCAAAAACCCGTATGCGGCGCAGCTGAAAAAGCAGGCCGCCGTCAACGTGGACGCGGACGTCGCGGAATACTTCAAGAAACAGGCGGCGGAAACGGGCATCCCCTATCAGAAGCTGATCAATTTCTACCTTTCGCAATGCATGAAGCAGGAATTGAAAATCTCCTTCGGACCGAAAAAGAACGGAGGCTGAAAGAGGCCGAGCGTGCCCGGTTTCCCTGACAAAAACCGGGCGCTGCCCACTTTTATGAGCGAAAAAAAAAAAAAAAACGAAACAAAAGCGGGCAATGGCCAGAAAAAGTGGGCGAATGCCCGCTTTTTGCGCGGCAAACCGGGCAGGAAAACGGGCAAAAAAGGCCTGAAAACAGCCGAAAAAGGGCGTTTTCGGGCCTTTTTGAGCTGATTTTCCGGGAAAAACACGGGTTGTGGCCAGATGGCCGGTTTTATTTCCCAGTTGTATAGAAAATTGAAAAAATCAATTTATATATAAAGACGGGGGAAAAAGCGGGCAAATGGCCACACGGAGAGAAAACGAAACAGGAGGCGATGCGAAAGAGCGAAAAATTATATTTTAGCGGACCGCGGGCGGGCTTGCCACTCAGAGACGGACGGCGTATAATCGAACGCGCGGACGGAGAGGAGGCGGAGCCGATGCGGGACGAGTATTGCGAGATTTATCGCGTGAACACGAAGGACGAATGGATAAACTCGGCATACGACGAGGACGGCAACGCGGTCTGCTGCGACCGATGCGGCGGCGAAATGCGCTGGGACCCGAAAGGCCGGAGCTGGCGCTGCCCGGAATGCGGCCGGGAGATGGAGCGGATTGAATATTTCGAATACATCGGCGCACAGCCGCCGGGGAGCGAATGCCTGACGAACTGCGCGGAGAACTATCCATTCTGCAAAAGAAGCTGCGAGTGGTTTTCGGAGCGTTCGCAATGATCTGACGCGGCCGCGCGAAAAATACATACCCTTTTATGAAGAGAGAAGGCAATTTACCTTCTCTCTTTTATTTTACCAAAAAGGAGACGGCTTTTCATGAAGGGACAGAACCGGGAGGCGCAGTTTCAGCGGCGGCTGATCAACGAGATGAAGAAGCGGTTCCCGGGGTGTCTGGTGACGAAGCTGGACTCCGGGCACATACAGGGGATTCCCGATCTGCTGATTCTATGGGGCGAGCGGTGGGCGGCGCTGGAATGCAAAAAAGGCGCGAAAGCGCCCCATCGCCCCAACCAGGACTACTACATCGAGCGGCTGAACGGGATGTCGTTTGCGAGGATTATATTTCCGGAGAATAAGGAGGAAGTCCTGAATGAACTGGAACAGGCATTCAGAACTGGAGGGAATGCACGCCGTGTTATCGGCGAGTAAATATTACTGGACGGGCTACAGCGAGGAGAAGCTGGCCGAATATTACAAGCGCCAGCTGGCGGCGGCGAAGGGGACGGAGCTGCACGCCTTCGCGGCCAGCTGCATCCGCCTGGGGCAGAAGCTGCCCAAGCAGAAAAAGACGCTCAACGCGTATGTCAACGACGCCATTGGCTATCGGATGTCGCCCGAGGTGCTGCTGTATTACTCGCCGAACTGCTTTGGCACGGCGGACGCGATCGCCTTTCGGAACGACACGCTGCGCATTCACGACCTGAAGACGGGCGAAATCCCGGCGCACATCGAGCAGCTGATGGTTTACGCGGCGCTTTTCTGCCTGGAATACAGGATAAAGCCCGGCGCGATCAAGACGGAGCTGCGGATTTATCAAAACGACGAGGTGCTTTTCCATCTGCCGGAGGCGAACGAGATCGCGCCGATTATGGACAAGATTATCGCTTTTGACAAGATTATCAACCGAATCCGCGAAGAGGAGGGCTAAGCCGTGAACCGGGTGGCGAAGGATATTCTGATGCATTACGGCGTGAGCGCGCTGGACGGCGCGCCGGGGCGCGGCTCGGGCCGCTATCCGCTGGGCAGCGGCGAAGACCCAAACCAGCGCCGGGGCGATTTTATCAGCCGGGTGCAGGAGCTGCGCAGGGCCGGCATGAGCGAGAAGGACATTGCCAAGGCCGTGGGGCTGGAGAGCACGACGCAGCTGCGCACGCAGTATTCTCTGGCCGTGAACGAGCGAAAGGCGGAGAAAATCGCCCGCGCCGCCGAGATGCTGGAGGAAGGGCGCAGCAAGGCGGCTGTGGCGCGGGAGCTGAACATCCCGGAATCGACGCTGCGCTCGCTGATGAACGAACGCACGGCCGCAAGGACGCGCACCGCCCAGGAAACGGCGGATTTTCTGCGCGAGCAGATAAAAGAAAAAGGCATGATCGACGTCGGCACCGGCGTGGAGCGGGAACTGGGCGTGCCAAAGGAGCGGCTGGCTCAGGCGCTGGAAATCCTCAGAGAAGAGGGCTACCCGGTATACGGCGGCGGCGTGCCGCAGGTGACGAACCCCGGCAAGCAGACGAACATCAAGGTGATCTGCCCGCCCGGGACGGAGCACAAGGATATTTACGACTTTGAAAACGTGCACACGATTACGGATTACAAGATGCGCGTGGACGAAGACGGCGTGGAGCGATTTGAAAAGGGGTTTGAATACCCCGCCTCGCTCGACTCGAGCCGGCTGCAGATCCGCTACCGGGATGACGTGACGCCGGACGGCCACACGGCCATTGAAAAAGACGGCACGATTGAACTGCGCCGCGGCGTGGCCGACCTCGACCTGGGCGAGAGCCACTACGCGCAGGTTCGCATCCTTGTGGACGGCGACAAATACTTAAAAGGCATGGCCTTTTACAGCGACGACCTGCCCGACGGCGTGGACGTGGCCTTTAACACGAACAAAACGCCGGGCCAGGAAGCGCTCAAGAAGATTAAAACCGACGACCCGAACAACCCCTTCGGCGCGCTGATTAAGGAAGAGGGCGGACAATACCATTACATCGACGAGAACGGCAAGCGCCAGCTGGGGCTGATTAACAAGACCCGCGCCGAGGGCGACTGGGGCGAATGGTCGGACTCGCTGCCCTCGCAGTTTTTATCCAAGCAGAGCATGCAGCTGATTAACAAGCAGCTGGGGCTGGCGATTGCGGACAAGCAGATGGAGCTGGACGAGATCTGCGCGCTGACGAACCCGACGGTGAAAAAGCAGCTGCTCGAATCGTTCGCAAACGACTGCGACTCGGCGGCCGTACACCTGCAGGCGGCGGCGCTGCCGCGCCAGAAATATCAGGTGATTCTGCCCATTGCGACGCTGAAGGACAACGAGGTTTACGCGCCCAACTATCAGGACGGCGAGGTTGTGGCGCTGATCCGCTACCCGCACGGCGGGACGTTTGAGATCCCGATCCTGACGGTAAACAACAAGCAGCCGGACGGCCGGAGAATTCTCGGGACCGATCCGGCGGACGCCATCGGCGTGAACTCGAACGTGGCGGCCCGGCTTTCGGGCGCGGACTTTGACGGCGACACGGTGATGGTGATTCCGTGCAACTCCCCGGCGAGCCGGGTGAAGATCACCTCCACGCCGCCGCTCAAGGGGCTGGAGGGCTTCGACCCGAAGGAGCGCTACGGCTGCTCCGAAACGCGCACCGACAGCGACGGCACCGAGCACTACTACCGCGACGGCCACGAGTTTAAGCGGATGACGAAGGCGCAGACGCAGATGGAGATGGGCAAGGCCTCGAACCTGATCACCGACATGACGCTCAAGGGCGCGACGCAGGAAGAGCTGGCCAAGGCCGTGCGCCACTCGATGGTGGTCATCGACGCGGAAAAGCACAGGCTGGACTGGAAGCAATCCGAAATCGACAACGACATCGCCGAGTTGAAGCGGAAATATCAGCTGCGCATCGACGAGGACGGAAGCGTACACCAGGGCGCGTCGACGCTGATCAGCCGGGCGAAATCGCCGGTGGCGGTGCTCAAGCGCAAGGGCGCGCCGCGCATCGACCCGGAGACGGGCGAGCTGGTTTACAAGGAAGTCGCCGAGGAGTACACCGATAAGAGCGGCAAAACGCGCCTGCGCACGCAGGATTCGACCCAGATGGCCGAGACGCGCGACGCGCGCAGGCTTTCCTCCGGCACCCCGCAGGAGGAAGCATACGCCGCCTATGCCAATAAGATGAAGGCTCTCGCGAACGACGCGCGCAAGGAGCTGCTGGCGACGGGGCGCATCCGCTACAGCGCCACGGCGAGGGAGGCCTACGCGGAGGAAGTGGACCGGCTGAACGCGCAGCTCAATCTCGCCCTGTTAAACGCGCCGCGCGAGCGGCAGGCGCAGCTGGCCGCCAACAGCGCCGTGAAGGCGATGAAGCGGGCGAACCCCTCGATGACGCCCAAAGAGGTGAAGAAGCACGCGCAGCTGGAGCTGAGCCGCGCGCGAATCCGCTACGACGCGAAGCGCAACCCGATCACCATCACGCCGCGCGGCTGGGAAGCGATTCAGGCCGGCGCGATCAGCGAGAACGTACTGAGCCAGATTCTGCGCTTCGCCGATCTTGACGCGGTGCGCGCTTACGCCACGCCGCGCGCGACGACGACGCTTTCTGAAGGGAAGCAGGCGAGAATCCGCGCGATGCGCGCTTCGGGCTACACAAACAGCGAGATCGCTTCGGCGCTGGGCGTTTCGCCCTCGACCGTTTCGAGATACGCGCAATGAGAAAGGAGTGAACGAGGATGAAGAAGAGAAACTGCATGCTGACCACGTTTGACAATCCTTATGATCCGTTCACTCAGTTCAGCCGCTGGTTCCTGTTCGACACGGAAAAGGGATACGATACCTGCGCTTACCTCGGCCGCATCGCCCGCACGAGCGATGAGTTTACCGACGAGGAAACCGAGCGCGCCAACGAGAGCGCGATTGACGAGATTATCAAGTATGATTTCCGCAACATTTACAGGAAAGTCTACGCAAAGGCCTGACGCAAACAGCCGACCGACGAGAAAACAGGGGAGGGGGAGGCGCGGAAAAGCGGCCCCCTCCCTGCAT
>CALDMA010000275.1 GCA_937915075.1 uncultured Oscillospiraceae bacterium | reverse complement strand
CCCCTTGCAAGACACGGTGTCAACTTGTGTCCCTGTGAACATTACCCGAATGGTTACAGGGATTTTTTGCCCTCATTTTTTGAAAAAACCCTTATTTTTACCCTTATTGGCTTTTTAGCCGGAAATACGGCGAATCAAGGCATCCATGCGGTCGGCTCTTTCCTGCTTCGCTTCGGTTCCTTATGGGCTGCCCTGCCGGATAAAATAAGACGGCGCCGAGCACCGGCACCGTCTTGCTGTGTATTTAGTTCGCCTTTTTCAGCTTTGCAGTATCCTCGGCCATCTGACGGCACATGAGCTTGAGGAACTTCACCTCGTCCTCCAGATCGTCCACGCGGGAGCGCGGCACGAGCTTCTCCTGAATGTCCTTGATACCGTCCGCCAAAAGGTTGAACTTCGGCGTAATCTCGCTCTCAATGATAACGTTCATACACTGTATCAGATCCTGTTTCTGCTCCGCCAGCTTCTGATCCATTCTGCCGGTCATGCGCTCTTCGGATTCCATGATCTTCGCGGTCATGCGTTCCTCAGACTCCATGATCTTTCCGGTCATGCGCTCTTCGGATTCCGTGATCTTTGCAGTCACGCGCTCTTCGGACGCCGCTATCTTTTCGTCCATGATTTGTGCGATCGCCTGCAAATCTTTTTCGTCAAGCATTTCCCCGCCCCCTCTTTTCTTGCATTATACGGTGCCGGTATTCGGTTGTCAAGGTGCGCTCTGCCGCCTGCCGGTATCCGGATTTTCTGCTTTCTCCATATTTTTATCAATAATCTTTCAAATCTTATGAATATTGGCTGTTGCATCTTCCGGCGCTTTGCCGTATACTCCTATATTATTTCACAGTAGGATGGGATGAAAGCATATGAAAACCTATTCATTTGCCTACGGCAGCGGCACGGTGGAGCTGCCGTTGGACGAAAAAAATGTGATCGGTGTGCTGCACGGCAACGCCGTCGCGCCGCTTTCCGATATCCGCGCGGCGCTGTGGGCCTCGCTCGACGCGCCGATCGACAGCGCGCCGCTGTATGATCGCGCCAAGGCGGGCGATACCGTCGCGCTGGTCGTGAGCGACATGACGCGCTTCTGGATGCGGCAGGACCTCGTGATCCCGCATCTGGTGGACTACCTCACGGAGCGCTGCGGCGTGCGTGAGGAGGACATCACCATCGTCATTGCCAACGGCACGCACATCGGCGGCGACGAGCAGGAGCTGCGCACGCTCGTGACGGACGCGGTCTACGACCGCGTCAAGGTGAAAAACCACGACTGCGAGGCCGAGGATCTTGTCTATCTCGGCACCACACCGCACGGCACGTCGGTCTCCATCGACCGCACGGCGGCCGAGGCCGACCTCGTGGTCTGTCTCGGCGCGGTGACGCATCATGTGATGGCGGGCTTCGGCGGCGGGCGCAAAAGCATCCTGCCGGGCATCAGCGGGCGTGAGACCATCTTCCACAACCACGCCTTCTCGCTCGACGCGGCGCAGCTGCGCTCCAATCCCGCCATCGGCAACGGCGTTTTGAAAGGCAACCCGCTGCACGAGGATATGTGCGAGGCCGCGGGTCTGGTGAAAAATCTCTTCATCGTCAACCTCGTGATGAACGCCCAGATGCAGCTTGCCGCCATTCTCTCCGGCCACTACCTCACCTCGTGGGAGGCGGCCTGCCGCATGGTGGACCGCATCTATCAGGTGGATGTGCCGGAAAAGGCGGACGTGATCGTTGCCAGCTGCGGCGGCTTTCCGAAGGACATTTCGCTCTATCAGGGCACCAAGACCATCGACAACATCGAGTCCGGCCTCAAGCCGGGCGGCACGCTCATCCTCCTCATTGAGGCGCGCGAGGGCGGCGGCCCCGCCGAATACTTCGACTGGGCAAAGGATCTCGTCGCCGGCACCATCGAGCGGCGGCTGCGCGAGCATTTCACCGTCGCGGGCTACATTTTCTTCCTCAACTGCGAACAGGCGCAGCGCTACAACATCCTGCTCTATTCGAGCATTGCCCCGGAGGACGTCGCGCCCATGGGCATAAAGGCGTTTTCCGACGTCAACGCCCTGCTCGACGCCGCGCATCTGGAGGGCAAGTCCATCTATGTCATTCCGAACGGCTCGACCGTCATTCCACACGTCAAGGAGGCTTCCAAGCATGAAGCGTAGCTACATCGCCAAGCGATTCCAGAGCAGCGTCGGCGGACTGTCGCTCGACACCGAAGCGCTCGCCAAATACAAGGACATCATCGACCTGAGCATCGGCGACACCGATTTCACCACCGACGAGAGCATCATCAACGCCGCCTTCCGCGACGCGAAGGCCGGCCACACGCACTACGGCGACCCCAAGGGCGACCCCGAGCTGATCGACGCGGTCTGCCGCGCGTGGGAGGAGGATTTCGGCCAGCGTCTCCCGCGCGACCATGTGCTCGTGAGCGCGTCGAGCTGCCTCGGCATGGCGCTCGTGATGCTCGCCATCCTTGACCCCGGCGACGAGGTCATTGTCTTCTCGCCCTACTTCCCCATGTACCGCGAGCAGATCGAGCTGGCAGGCGGCGTATGCGTGGACGTGCCGACCTACGCGAGCGAGGACTACGCCATCGACGAGGCGCGTCTGCGCGCCGCCATCACGCCGCGCACCAAGGCCATCGTTTTCAACAATCCCACGAACCCCACCGGCATGGGCTACGACAGCGGGACACTTGAGCTGCTCGCGCGCGTCGCGCAGGAGCATGATCTGCTCATCGCCGCCGACGAGATCTATACCACCTATCTCTACGAGGGCGACTTCCGACCCATCCGCACGCTGCCCGGCATGGCCGAGCGCACCATCACGCTCAACAGCTTTTCCAAGAATTTCCTGATGACCGGCTGGCGCGTGGGCGTGATCATTGCCGAGCCGGAGCTGCTGGCGGTGATGAACCACGTCAACGGCTCGCTCATCTACTCCGCGCCGTCTGTCTCGCAGCGCGCCGCCATTCAGGCGCTTGCCATGCGAAAGGAAATTCGTGAGAAGTACGTCACCGCCTACCGCGACCGCATCTTCTACTCCGCCGACCGCATCGAAAAGATCCCCTATCTAAGCCTGGTACGGCCGAAGGGAACGTTCTACCTCTTCCCCGGCGTGGAGAAAACGGGGCTGGACGAAAAGGCCTTCTGCAAGCTCCTGCTCGATCAGGCGCACGTTCTCGTCAGTCCCGGCACGCCCTTCGGCGTGAGCGCCGCGGGCCACTTCCGCATCGCCTGCACCGTCGGCATCGACCGGCTCAAGGCCGCGTTTGACCGCATGGAGAAGCTGTCGTTCTGACGCCGTCCTTCCCGCTTTTGCATAAATTGCACAATATTTTTGGATAACTTTTCATCATCATCGTTCGAGGCGGCTATTTACAAATTCGTTCCGCGGAGTATAATTATCCACATCAAATACGAAATCGCGCATACAAATGCACGGAACGGAGGAAAAGATGAAAAACTTTAACATGATGAAGAAGCTGCTGGCGCTGACGCTCGGCGCCGCGATGCTGCTGGCCGTGATGACCGGCTGCGGCAAGAAGGACACCGCGCAGGAGCCCGCCGACGATCAGCAGCAGCAACAGGAGGAGCAGCAGCCCACCGAGCCCGCCACCCTGCTCGAGCAGATCAAGGCCAAGGGCAAGGTCGTCGTCGGCACCGAAGCCCAGTACGCCCCCTATGAGTTCAAGGATCTCGACGCCAACTTCGCCGGCTGCGATATGTGGCTGGCCCAGCAGATCGCCGACAGCCTCGGCGTTGAGCTGGAGGTCGTGGACATGGCCTTCGACGGCATCATCCCCGCCGTCCAGTCCGGTCAGGTGGATCTCGGCATTGCGGCCTTCACCAACACCCCCGAGCGTGCCAAGGAGATCGACTTCAGCGACCTGTATGAGACCAGCGCTCAGCTGCTGATCGTCAAGGCCGGCAACGCCGACACCTACTCCACCAAGGAATCCCTCGCGGGTCTCAAGGTCGGCGCACAGAAGGGCACCATCCAGTCCCAGCTGATCCAGTCCGCTCTGCCCAACAGCGAGCTGTTCGAGCTTGAGAAGTATCCCGCCCTCGCCCTCGAGGTCCAGAACGGCAACATCGCGGGTCTGGTCGTTGACCAGGCGGTCGGCGAGGCGCTCGTCGCCACCAGCAACGGCGCGCTCGAGGTCTCCAACTTCGAGTTCTCCGCCGAGGAAGCCTCCTTCGGTAAGTCCGTCGTCATTGCCAAGGGCAACGAGGATCTGGTCGAGGCCGTGAACGAGGTCATCAACAAGGTCACTGCCGACGGCAGCTATCAGAAGGCCTACGACGAAGCCGTCGAGCTGGCCGCCAGCCTCGGTCTGTAAGCAGAACACAAAATAAGATAACACGACCTACGGGCTTCGCCGTTTCGGCGGCGAAGCCCGCAGTGCTTTGAGGAGGAGTCCCCATGGAATTTATTGAGACGATCGGAAAGCTCATCGTCCGCTACCACAGCTTTTTTGAGGAGGGTATTGTCAATACGCTCATCATTGCCATCTTCACCGTGCTCTTCGGCACGATCTCAGGCACACTCATGTCCAGTATGCGCATGAGCAAGATCCTGCCGCTTCGCTGGCTTGCGGTCGCCTACATCGAGTTCATCCGCGGGACGCCCTTAATGGTGCAGCTCATGTTCTTTTTCTACGGGCTTCCCATGGTCGGCTTCACGCTGCCGGACATTTCGTGGATCCCGAACTTTTCGCGTTTTTCCGCCGGTATCATCGCCATGAGCATCAACAGCTGCGCCTACGTCGCCGAGATCATCCGTTCCGGCGTGCAGGCCGTGGACATCGGGCAGATGGAGGCCGCGCGCAGCGTCGGCTTCAGCCACGGCCAGGCCATGCGCCTCGTCGTGCTGCCGCAGGCCATCAAGAACATTCTCCCCGCGCTCGGCAACGAGTTCGTCACGGTCATCAAGGAGTCGTCCATCGTCTCCGTCATCGGTCTTGCCGACCTGATGTTCCGCACGAACGACGTCATCGCTCTGACCTACAAGAGCCTTGCGTGCCTTGCCATCGCGGCGCTGTGCTACTTTGCGATGACCTTCACCGGCGGCCGTCTCATCGCTCTGGCAGAAAGGAGGATGAATCATGGCAAATGAGAAGATCCTTCAGGTCGTTGACCTGTGCAAGAGCTTCCATAAGCTCGACGTCCTCAAGCACATCAGCGTCGATTTTGAAAAGAACGAGGTCGTGTCCATCATCGGCCCCTCGGGCGGCGGCAAGAGCACCTTCCTGCGCTGCCTGAACCTGCTGGAAACGCCGACCTCGGGCCAGATCCTCTTCGACGGCGTGGACATCTGCGCCAAGGGACAGAGCAAGCACATCGATCAGCACCGTCAGAAGATGGGCATGGTATTCCAGCAGTTCAACCTCTTCAACAACATGAACGTGATGCACAACCTGACCGCCGCGCCCGTGCGCATCAAGGGCATGGACAAGGAGCAGGCCGAGGCCAAGGCGCTCCAGCTGCTCGGCCGCGTGGGTCTTGCCGACCGCGCCGACGCCTATCCCAGCCAGCTCTCCGGCGGTCAGAAGCAGCGTATCGCCATCGTGCGCTCGCTGATGATGGATCCCGAGGTCATGCTCTTCGACGAGCCGACCAGCGCCCTCGACCCCGAGATGATCGGCGAGGTGCTCGACGTGATGAAGGACCTCG
>CALDMA010000274.1 GCA_937915075.1 uncultured Oscillospiraceae bacterium | reverse complement strand
GACGGGGTCGCTCGCGACGGCGAGAGCCGTGGTGCCGTTGAGCTGCTCATCGAGCTCATTGAGACCGACGTTGTTGAAAGCAAAGCGAAGGAGCGTATTCTTGACGACGGCATAATCGACTTCGTTCTTGCGGCACTCGGCGCGAAGAGCAGTGTCCTCCGCGACGGTGATGCCCTTGTAGTCGACGATGATACCGGCGGCCGCGCCCTGCAGCTTCTCGGTCAGAGAGGCCACGATCGCCTGCTTTTCAGACAGGACTTTTGCGTTAGGCATTCTTGTTTTCACCTCCGTTAGATTTGCGGCATAGCTCCCTATGCCAGGGGAAAAGAGGCGTTCTAAAAAGGAAACCGTCCTCATGCCGAAAGACACAAGGACGGTGTAAGCAATCGTAACGATTTGCCATCCTCGGCAGGACTTACGAGGCAAGCCTCCCCTGCTGTCTTTGGAACGCTCTAATAGTATATCCAGAGTCGGCAGCATTGTCAACCCCAAATATCGTTTTTTCCGCAAATTCGCTCTATTTTTGCGCCGCGCACGGCGCAAATCATTGGGATCATTTTTCTGACGACATGTGCGTCAGAAAAATTCCTCTCGCGGAGCGAGTGTCGAACCGCGCACGCGCGGCGAGGCACAGAGCGGAGTGCGAGCCTGAATCAAAAAAGCCCGAAAGGGCTTTTTTGAAATCTCTTAGAGCTTCGCGGTGTTCATCTTCACGCCGGGGCCCATGGTGGAGGCGGCGACGCAGGACTTGATATACTGGCCCTTGGCGGCGGCGGGCTTGGCCTTGACGATAGCGCCCATGAGAGCGTTGAAGTTCTCGGTGAGCTTCTCGGGACCGAAGGAGACCTTGCCGATGGGGCAGTGGATGATGTTGGTCTTGTCGAGACGGTACTCGACCTTACCGGCCTTGACTTCCTTGACCGCCTTGGCCACATCGGGCGTGACGGTGCCGGCCTTGGGAGAGGGCATCAGGCCCTTGGGGCCAAGGGCCTTACCGAGACGACCGACAACACCCATCATGTCGGGGGAAGCGACGACGACGTCGAAATCGAACCAGTTTTCCTTCTGGATCTTCTCGACCATGTCCATCTCGCCGACATAATCGGCGCCGGCCTCGCGGGCAGCGTCCGCCTTGTCGCCCTTGGCGAAGACGAGAACGCGCGCGGTCTTACCGGTACCGTTGGGCAGGACGATCGCGCCGCGGACCTGCTGGTCGGCGTGACGGGAGTCGACGCCCAGCTTGACGTGCAGCTCGACGGTCTCGTCGAACTTCGCGGAAGCGGTCTTGCAGATCAGGCCGAAGCCCTCTGCGGCGTCATACTGCGTATTCTTTTCGATCTGCTTGGCAGCATCCTGATACTTTTTACCTCTGAACATTTCCGTATACCTCCCTTACTCTTCGACGACGACGCCCATGGAGCGCGCGGTGCCGGCGATCATGCTCATCGCGGACTCGAGAGACGCGGCGTTGAGGTCGCGCATCTTCATCTCGGCGATCTTCTGAACGGAGGCCTTGGAAATGGTGGCGACCTTGGTCTTGTTGGGGACGCCGGAACCGGACTCGATGTTGCACTCCTTCTTGATCAGGACCGCAGCGGGAGGAGTCTTGGTGATGAAGCTGAAGGAACGGTCGGCATACACCGTAATGACGACGGGGATGATAAGACCCATGTCGTTCTTGGTGCGCTCGTTGAATTCCTTCGTGAAGGCCGCGATGTTGACGCCGTGCTGACCGAGCGCGGGGCCGACAGGGGGCGCGGGAGTTGCTTTACCAGCGGGGATCTGCAGCTTAACGTAGCCGACTACTTTCTGTGCCATTTTAGGCACCTCCTTGATTATAAATGTGGTAACGGCCGCCCCTGAGGCGGGCCGCCCTTGGCGAGACGCACAGCGTCTCTCCCACTTTGCCGGGATACCGGCTCATCGCTTTTGGCGATTCTTGCTTATCTTTCGACCACTTCGACCTGATCGAGCTCGAGCTCGACGGGCGTTTCGCGGCCAAACATGGAAACGACCACGCACACGCGGTTCTTCTCCGGCTCGATCTCCTCGACCGTGCCGAGGAAGGTGGCCAGAGGGCCGTCCGTGATCTTGACCTGGTCGCCGACGTTGTAGGCCACGACGATCTCGCGGCGCTCCATGCCGAGGGCCAGGACCTCATCCTCCGTCAGGGGGATGGCGTTGGTGGCGCTGCCGACAAAGCCGGTCACGCCGCGGATATTGCGGATCAGATGCCAGGTGTCGTCCGTCATGACCATCTTGACCATCACATAGCCCGGGAAGGTCTTGCGCTCGACCTCCTTCACCGCGCCGGATTCCGTGACCTCGGTCACCGTTTCCATGGGGATCTGGATGTCGAGGATCATATCCTCCAGATGGCGGTTCGCCACGAACTTCTCGATGGCGGTCTTGACGGCGTTTTCATAACCGGAATAGGTATGGGCAACATACCACTTCGCGTTATCAGCCATTTCCTGCGCCCTCTTAGCCGGCGAACACGCCGAGCAGAGACTTGACGGCCAGCATAGCCACCGCGTCAAAGACCCAGATGCAGACGCCCACGCACAGGGAGCACAGAAGCACCGTGCCGGTGTTCTTCGCCGTATCCTTGCCGGTGGGCCAAACGACCTTTTTCAGCTCGCTTTTCATTTCGCGGAACCACTTGCCGCGATCCTTTTTCTTCTCTTCTGCCATTGTTACACTACCTTTCCTAACTTACTTGGTTTCGGTATGAACGGTGTGCTTTTTGCAGAAGCGGCAATACTTGTTCAGCTCAAGCTTGTCCGGGGTATTCTTCTTGTTCTTCATCGTATTGTAGTTTCTCTGCTTGCACTCGTTACATCTCAGAGTGACCTTCACGCGCATAACGGCACCTCCTTATTATGGCAGCTTCCCGTCCTGCGGGACTGCCGATTGCCTCCCTGCTCTTGAATTAAGAGCGGCTCTCCTTCGCGGCACGAAAAGCGAAAAAG
>CALDMA010000273.1 GCA_937915075.1 uncultured Oscillospiraceae bacterium | reverse complement strand
GTGCAAAATCATTCGTACGACATCATTCACCGTCAGCAGGCCAGGCAAAACGCACAGGAGGGAGCAATCATGGGCTGTACCACCGTACCGGATGAAAAGACGCTTGTCTCTGCATGGGCGCCGCGCAAAGATCGCACCTATGAGCTGGTATCAAAAGTCGCCTATTTGATCGGCGTTCCTCTGCGTATTTTTGAAAATGAACACGAGCCGCCGAAGCTGGAGCTATACGATCAGCTGGAACGGGATAAAAACGCACGGATCATCCGGAATCTCTGTATCATCCGAACCGCTATTGAGCGCAATTATAAAAGGATCAATGATGCGATCCGCACGGAATACCGTGGGCTGCTCTCCATGCCGGAGTTCATTCCTTCTGCCAGCCTCCAGCAGCTTTCCAATGACGGCGTTAACTTCATCAAAAAATCCAGCACGAAACTCTGCCATCATGTGATAGAGATCAATCGGCTGATTTCTGACCGCATCAACAACTGCAAAAGCCTGTTTCCGGTCTGGATCAACTGGGCATATCTCAAGGAGCTGTTCCTCATGCCGGACGGCCTGACTGAGAGTGGAACCAAAGCTGCAGCCAGTCTCTACTACGCAAACCTGTCCTATTATCCCTACCAGATGTATATCAACTGGGTGCCGGCAGACGAGGGCAACATCCTGTACAGCGACAGGAAGTTTGCGGACTTGCTTTACCAGTGGCATTGCGACGCCTTCACCGAGTACAGCAAGGTTTCAGACGCCGGCGCCTTTGTGAAGAACAATATCTATGATTTCGTCAATGCCAGTGAAAAGACGGTTATCGTTGTGGACTGCGAGAACTCTGACCCGTACAAGCTGTGCGCGACGCTCAGGAATCTTGACCGCGAGATCATGCAGAAAATCACGACGATCCTTCTTTTCGATGACATCCACACCGTGACCGCGTGGCGGATCCTCGAAAGCTATACGGATATTCCTGTCGAGCACATCATGACCGAGCGGATCAAGCAGAACAAGTCCCTTGTGGACATCAAGCTGACTGCACGCGCCTGTCAGGAGCATTATCAGAACCATGTGGATTCCTTCGTGATCGTCTCCAGCGATTCAGACTACTGGGGACTGATCTCATCTCTGCCAAATGCCGATTTCCTTGTGATGATCGAGCATGAGAAGTGTGGCCCGGACATGAAGGCCGCTCTCGCAGACGCCGGTATTTTCTACTGCTATCTGGATGATTTCTATTCCGGCAACAGCGAAGACATTAAGAAGAAGGCGCTGTTTCAGGAGATGTACCGCTGGATCGACAACACCGTCCACCTGAATGTCAATGATATGTTTGACGCCGCTCTGAGAAATACCCGGATCGAAATGTCGCCCTCCGAGCGAAAGCAGTTCTTTGAGCGGCATATCAAGCACATGACCTTGCAGATCGATGAAAACGGGAATGTCCGGCTGGAGCTGAAGCGAGGGTAACTTTCCAAACGATTTTCCTTGTTCCCTCGCAAAATTGGAATACCTCCCAAATGGACTAACACTTGACTTTTTGCATATAATAGAATATGATTGTATTGCAAACCAACACAATCACATTTGAAAGGAGCGCTTTTATGGCTACAAGTGTTATGCAGGTGCGTGTTGACGATGATCTCCGCGCCAAGGCTGCCGCCGTCTACGATGAACTCGGCATCGACCTTCCCACCGCTATCCGAATGTTTTTGAAACGCTCGGTCATGGAAAATGGCGTTCCCTTTTCCATGACCCTGCCCAAGCAGGAGTACAGAGCTGACCGGGCGATCCGCGCCATGCAAAGTCTGAGTGAAGCCGCACAGCAGAATGGCACGGCGGATATGTCGCTGGATGAGATCAATTCTGAGATTGCAGCATCCCGGGCTGACCGTGCGTCAAGAAATGCTCGGAACGGAGCGTAACCATGAAATACTATGTTGTACTTGATACGAATGTAGTGGTGTCCGCTCTGTTTAACATTTCCTCCGTTCCCGGTATGATTCTGCAAGAAGCTCTTGCGGGGCGTGTGATCCCTCTGCTGCATGAGGATATTCTGGACGAATACAACGACGTCCTGCACCGCCCCAAATTTAAGTTTGACCACCGGGACATTGAAATCGCGCTGACAGGCTTAATTAAGCGTGGTATCTTCTTAGATGCCGCCACGATCGAGGACTATGTCCCCGATCCCGATGACGCAATTTTCTACGAGGTAGTTATGGAAGCAAGAGAAACCACCGACGCCTATCTTGTAACCGGCAATATTAAGCATTTCCCGGTCAAACCCTATGTGGTGACGCCCAAGGAAATGCTGGACATCCTCAACGGGAACGAAATCTGACACGCAAATGACCATTTCTCCAATCATGGGGAAATGGTCATTTTCCTTTTTCAGCCCTCATCATGGCGATTACATAGAAAAAGCGGCATCTATGGCGCGTCCACTCCAGGAGATACCGCTTTTCATCATGGAAACCGAATGTTGAGAAGGATGCTCTTTCAAAAAGCATTGTACGGGGAAATTACTGTACGCGATAGCCGTTTGTGCTTTTTTCCAGCGCATACTGCATCCGCTCGTCCGGAGAAGAAAATGCCTGCGGCTCAAAACCGTCTTCCTTTCGGAAGGAGATGATCCGGTTTATATGGTCGATCCAGATCGCGTAAATTTCCTGTGTGTGTTTGTCTTCTTTCATCGGTATTTCTCCATATCTGTCTGTATGTGATGGATTTGAATATAAAAAGGGAGCTTGCTGCCTGAAGACCATCAGACGGCAAGCCCTTCTCTCGCAATGCGACGGTAAGTTGCCGCGTTTACTTTTTTGTACTCTCGACCGCAGCGGTCCTGGCGCTCAGATCCTCGCAGAGGTCGCGCTGCGCGG
>CALDMA010000272.1 GCA_937915075.1 uncultured Oscillospiraceae bacterium | reverse complement strand
TTTCTCGACGAGGTGCAGGAAATCAAGGGCTGGGAAAAGGTCGTCAATTCGCTGGCGTCGGACTTCGATGTTGATTTGTATGTGACAGGCTCCAACTCCCGTATGATGTCCTCTGAGATCTCGACCTATCTGACGGGACGGTATGTGTCTTTCCGCATCTTCACCTTGTCCTTTGGCGAATACCTGATGTTCAAACGCCGATATACAGAAGTCGGTGAGCCGAAAGCCGAGCTTGCCAACTATGTGCGCTTGGGAGGTTTCCCTGCAACGCACTTGCAGGCATATTCTCAGGACGAAGTCTACACCATCGTGCGGGATATTTACAACTCTACGATCTTCTCGGACATTGTCAAGCGCAATCAGGTGAGAAAGGTTGACCAGTTGGAGCGAGTAGTCAAGTACACCTTCAACAATGTCGGCAACACCTTCTCGGCAAAATCTATTTCGGATTATCTGAAAGCGGAACACCGTGCGCTGGACAACGAAACGGTTTACAGCTACTTGGAGAAGCTGGAAAAGGCGTATCTGCTTCACCGTTGTTCCCGCTTCGATTTGCAGGGCAAGGAAATCCTGAAAACGCAAGAGAAGTTTTATCTTGCAGATACCGCCCTGCGATACAGCGTTCTCGGCTATAACGCTGACAGTGTGGCATCCAGTTTAGAGAATGTCGTGTACTTGGAGCTTTGCCGCAGAGGGTATACCGTCAATGTCGGTAAATCCGGCAGCAGCGAGATCGACTTTGTGGCAGTTCGGCAAAATGAAAAGCTCTATGTGCAGGTGACGCAGGAACTTCGTTCTTCGAAAACGGAAAAGCGGGAATATGACCGTTTGCTGGAGATCCATGACAACTACCCCAAATATGTTCTCACAACGGATGAGTTCTCCGGAGGAAACTACGAGGGCATCAAGACGCTGCATATAGCAGACTTCCTGTTAAGCTCTGAATATTAAACGGCAGAAGCGTAAAATGCTCGCTTGGTAACAGGCGAGCATTTTGCTTCGTGGAAAGGAAATTCATTAAAAAGGGGAATCTATGTCATTCTCATTGTGGTGCTTGCGGTCGTCTTCAGTGCGAGCACCTATTTTATTATTGCCCCTGCAAAGAATCCCCATTGAAAATATCCACTTGACGAACAATTCAAATTCATTTTCCAATGGTCACATTTCGCCAAATTTACTCAAACCATATCAGAAGCGAGATATTCATTTTTTGAATAAACTCTGTATCCCAAACCATACACGCATTTACCTCAAATTGCTATGTTTACTCACCCATTTACTAACCCATTTACTAACCCATTTTGCCCTACTAACCCATTTTTAGCCCCTCTAAAATGGGTGAGTAAGGGTCTCTTTCGTTCAAATTCTTCAAAAGTCGTCAAAATCTATCAGAACAAAAATGTATAGAAAAACCTCGGAAAATCGAAATTTTCCGAGGTTTTGAGCTTTTTGAGTTGTATTTTTCCGATCCGTTAACGCTTGGAGAACTGAGGCGCACGACGGGCGGCTTTGAGTCCGTATTTCTTGCGCTCCTTCATACGCGGATCGCGGGTGAGGAAACCGGCCTTTTTGAGGATGGGACGGTAGTCGGGATTGACGAGCAGCAGAGCGCGGGCAACGCCGTGGCGCAGAGCGCCGGCCTGACCGGACACGCCGCCGCCCTCGACGGTGGCGACGATATCGACCTTACCGAGGGTCTCGGTCGCGGCGAGGGGCTGACGGACGACCATCTTGAGGGTCTCGAGACCGAAATACTCGTCGATGTCGCGGCCGTTGATGGTGATGGAGCCGGTGCCATTCTCAAAGAGATGCACGCGGGCAACGGAGGACTTTCTGCGGCCGGTGCCGTAGAGGTAAGGCTTCTTGGACTGATACATTCTTCTTTATCCTCCTTTACTTGACTTCCCAGACTTCGGGCTTCTGAGCCTGCTGCTCATGAGCCTCGCCGGCATAGATGTGCAGGCGCTTGAGGGAGTCCTTGGTGACGGTGTTGCGGGGCATCATGCCGCGGACCGCGACGCGCATCGCGAGCTCGGGCTTCTCCTGCATGAGGATGCGGTACTTGGTCTCCTTGAGGCCGCCGACCCAACCGGAGTGAGTACGGTAATACTTCTGCTCCATCTTGTTGCCGGTGAGGACCGCCTTGGCGGCGTTGATGATGATGACGTTGTCGCCGCAATCGGCGTGCGGGGTATAGGTGACCTTGAGCTTGCCGCGCAGCAGGTCGGCTGCGGCCACGGCGGTCTTGCCCATGGGCTTGCCGGCAGCGTCGATAACGTACCACTTACGCTCGATGTTGCCCTTGTTCGCCATAAAAGTGGACATGGTGTTTTTCCTCCGTTTGAAATCTATCATGTAGGCTTTCGCTTTACATTTTCTCTGTTCCCTGTTAAAATCGGAACAAAGTTATTTATAGCACTTCTCCGCCCCTCTGTCAACACCATTTTAATTTAGCGCATGCAATTCTCTTGAAATCTCGTTTTTTCTTCGATTTTCTCTTGTTTTCTGAAAAGGCAAATTGAAATTTTACTCTGTTACCCGGGAGGAATACCGAACCATGCAGGAAATTCTGGGCCTCGTGCGCCGCTGCGTCGAGGATTACGACATGATCCAATCGGGCGATACCGTCGCCGTCGGCGTCTCCGGCGGCAAGGATTCGCTTCTCACGCTCACCGCACTCGCGCGGCTAAGCCGCTTTTATCCCAAGCCGTTCCGGGTCGTCGCCATGACCGTGGAGGCGGGTACGCCGGGCATGAGCTTCGACGGCGTGGCGGACTACTGCCGTGCGCTCGGCGTGGAGTACATCCGCGTGAACGTTCCCATCTACGAGGTCGTGTTCGTCGAACGCAAGGAAAAAAATCCCTGCTCGCTGTGCGCCAAGCTGCGCCGCGGCGCACTCTCGACCGCGATGAACGAGCACGGCATCAAGAAGATCGCGCTCGGTCACCACTACGACGACGCGGTGGAGACCATGCTCATGAGCCTTATTTTTGAGGGGCGGCTCGGCTGCTTCCAGCCCGTGACCTACCTCAGCCGCACGGACGTCACACAGATCCGCCCGCTCCTTTACGTCAAGGAGCGGCAGGTCGTGAGCACCGCGAAGCGGCTGGAGCTGCCCATCGTGGAAAACCCCTGCCCCGCCAACGGCGAAACACGCCGGCAGGAGATCAAGGAGCTCATCGCCTCGCTCGAGGGCCGCTATCCCGACCTCAAGCAGAAGATCTTCGGCGCGATGCAGCGCTACCCGCTCTACGGCTGGGGCGTCGGCGGCGAGGACAAGTGAAAAGCCGCCGGTCGGCGGCCTCTCCGAAAATATGTAGGCTAAACGAACAGCATCTGCAGCAGCACCAGCAGCACCAGTCCCGGCACGCCGAGGATGCCGACGGTGAGCGCGTTGAAAAAATTCAGCCCCAGCGAAAAGCCGGTGACCGGCTCGGTCAGGCCGAGCAGGAACAGCGCGAGGAAGCCCAGCGCCGTGTTGAGCAGCACCTTCGCCGCCAGCTTCAGCGGTGCGGCGAACAGCCGCACCACCGAAAAAAGCACGAAGGCGCAGAGGATCGCAATGCCTATCTTATCCGTCAGACCCATGTAGCCGCCCCCTCCGAGTAGATCTTGGCCGCGGCGATACCGCCGCTCTCCTTGACGAGCCGCAGCAGATAGTTGTAGCGCGACTGAAGCGCGTTGAGCTCGAAGATGCAGGCGTCCACCAGCTCCGGCTCGGTGGTGTTGTCGAAGCGGACATAGGCCTGCGCGAGCGCGAAGCGCGTGTCGCTCAGCTCGGTGAAAAGCTCCTGCAGTCGCGGATCACGCGCCGTCGACTGCTGCAATAAATTGATCTTACGCATATGTTTCAACTCCCCTACCAGTTTACGGAGAGTATGACCAATTAT
>CALDMA010000271.1 GCA_937915075.1 uncultured Oscillospiraceae bacterium | reverse complement strand
CCGTTAAAATCCATATCCAGAATCTCAACCTCGAATTTGTACGGACAGGCTCCGAATACCTCCTGAACCATTCCGTCCTTAACGACAATAACGACCTTATCCATTCCCGTCACCCCTTTCCTCAGGAGGATCGCATGGGTGGACCGGGGTCCAGTCGCCGCATTTTTGGCAGTACAGCTTGCCATCATTTCTGTTGCGGATGTTTTCAAGCTGTTTTTTCGTCAGCTCATAGAGCTTTCCGCAGCCGGTACATTTTGCCCAAAGAATCTCAGCATGGCAAAGCACATCAGGGCGATATTTCCGGTTGAATGGGATAAAATCGCACCACGCCGGATCGTCGGGCAGCCGAGCTATGTGCATGCTCAACACATCCAACTCAAACCGCAATTCTCTCCGTTTCCAATGACTGTGGTCTTTTTCCCATGTGAGAAGCTGCTGATACAGTTCCTGCTCGCCACGGCGCTCAATCAGCTGCCTTGCCAGCCGAGCCCACTCGTCTTCCGGCAGGTCTCCGATATCCGTCATCACACCGTGTCGGTAGCCAAACACTTTGTTCCGGCCTTCGCCGGAAATGAGGTAGCTTTGACCGGTATAATAGTGAATACGGAGATCCGCAAAGGTCAGTTCACGATGGATATTTTCGATGTTTTCCATCTGCGCCACCTCACAATTTGAGCCTGTGGCTTTCTTCCGGAAGGACCTGCTTAAAAAGCTCCATATATCGCTGAACCCCCGCCGCATTCAGTGGTGCCTTCAGGGATGTCTCGCTCCAACAGATGAGTTCTTCTTCCGGGACACTGTAAGTATCCGGAATAAACCGGTTCCCATCGTAATGTGGGCAACGAGGACGAATCAATTTTTCCAGTTCTGGCTTAGAAGCGATGGAACTGATCATCCGGCACTTCTTTTCTGCAATGGCATAGAGCAGCTTCGGTATATAGCCAAGCTGCCGGTAGTAGCGCAGATACCGCTGAAGTGAACTGATGGCATCGAGGCGGAGCTTTTTGACCCGCTCAGCGGCGTCCGAGGCAGCGATCTCCGCAACGCATGCGATGATCACCGCCATATAATCTTCTTCCATAGGCATTTCCTTTCTGCATTCCTGCGTGCAAAGATTTATATAAACGGGTATGCCGAAAGGCTCCCCGGAACAAAGAGTAAGGGAGCGGTTAAGCTCCGATCTATATTAAAAAAGCGCTCAAAGAGCAAAAACTCTCTGAACGCTTTTGGATCCGGGGATCCCTGATATGAACTTGTAGACGACGCGGGTCACTTGCCCGCATCCACCTTGTCTGTGCCTCTGTTTGTGAGAGGCAGAAGAAACAAAAAGTGCCTGAAGAAAAAATCTTCAGACACTTTATAACCGGATAAACTCTAATCGCCAAAGGGCAATCTCTGATACTGATGTTGTCAGTATAGCAAATTCATTTCTGTTTTGCAAGAGGGATTCTTGAATTTAGAGCGTATGCAAAAGGTTGTCATTTGATTTGTATTCTACGTACACCTTACAGAAGTGTCGCGCTTCTTGCTCATTCAATCTCTGCGCCTGCTTCCCTGAATTGAACTATTTTCATTTTTGGGAAGTAGACGGCTGCCCTGCCAGGCAAGATTGAAAACAATTGCATAGCTTTGGGTTGCGTTCTGTGCAAACTGAAAGTATACTATTTGTGACACATAATAAAAGTGAGGAAGTTGGACATGGCCAGAGTATCCACCAAAGAGAATAAGAACATCTATCAGCTGACCCGTGAGAGTTTGAAGCTCTCCCGTGAAGCTGCCGGCGAGCTGCTGGAGTCTATTCCTCCGGAGCGCATTGAGAAGATTGAGAACGAGCGGTCTCTCCCGCATCCGGACGAAGTGCTGGTCATGTCGGATAAGTATAAGCAGCCCAGTCTCTGTAATTACTACTGTGCCAATCAGTGCCCCATTGGGCAGGAGTATGTGCCTGAAATCAAAGTCAAGGATCTCTCTCAGATCGTACTTGAAATGCTGGCATCACTAAACTCTGTGGGCAAGCAGGAAGACCGCCTGATCGAGATCACGGCAGACGGAAAGATCTCCGGCGACGAACTGGAGGACTTCATCTTCATTCAGGAGGAATTGGAGCGCATCTCCATCACCGTGGAAACGCTGCAGCTCTGGTCGGAACGAATGATGGCCACCGGAGTGATAGACGAAGAACAATACAACGCTCACAGGAAGCGCCGGTCTGAGGAGACACTTTGAGTTTCGGATATTCCTCTGATTCAGTGGAAATAGGACACCGTATTTTGCTGATGCTGTGATGTATTTCCTGCAAAACCCGTTGTATAATTGCCATATCACAGGAAACAGCAAATCAAGCCGCAGCAAAGCGAGGTGTCCCGCATGAATCCGAAACTGAGGATCATGACCATTCGCCTGATGGAAAAGATAGCGAAGCATCCCAGATATGCCGCATGGATCGGTATTGAGGGGAGCACGACCAGGAACCGGCCAGATCAAAGTGAGCGGTCAAAATGAAACGCATGAGACCTCACGATGATGTGGGGTCTCATATTTATTTGCAGAGAGGAGCGTAAAACATCCATGAAACTCTATGATGAACAATTGCAGAAGCTCCAGGAACGGATCGCCCGGAAACGGCAGCTGGAAGCGCAGGTGTCCGAGCTTCGTACACAGCACAGCACTCTTTCTGCCCGTGTACAGGAGTTGGAAACCATAAAAATGCAGGAACAGGCAGATGTAGACAAGCTGGAAAGGCGCAGCCTTGCGGCATTTTTCTATCATGTTATTGGCAAGATGGATGAGCAGCTGAACAAGGAACAGGAGGAAGCCTATGCGGCCAGGGTCAAGTATGACGCCGCTGCCCGAGAGCTGTCTGCGGTCGAGGAAGAATTGGCCCGGTATGAGGCTGAACTGGCTGATCTGCGTGACTGTGAACGGCAGTATGACGCCGTTCTGAAGGAGAAAGCCGACGCGGTCAAGGCTGCCGGTGGTGCCGCGGCGGAAGAGATCTTGAAGGCAGAAGAGCGATTGGCTTTCCTGGACAGCCAAAGCCGTGAACTGCAAGAGGCTGTATCTGTTGGCAGCAGCGCATTGAGCACCACCGAGCAGGTGTTGTCCAGTCTGGACAGTGCGGAAGGCTGGGGAACATGGGATCTGCTTGGAGGCGGCCTGATCTCTGACCTTGCCAAGCACAGTCATCTGGATGAAGCACAGGATAACATTGAGCGCCTGCAATCTCAGCTGCGCCGCTTCAAAACGGAGTTGGCTGATGTAAGGATCAGCGCCGATATGCAGGTCAATGTAGACGGTTTTCTGCGATTTGCCGACTACTTCTTTGACGGGCTGTTTGCAGACTGGGCTGTGCTGGATAAAATCAGCCAGTCTCAGGAGCGGGTACGCTCCACCCGCTGTCAGATTGAAAGCGTCCTCTCCCGTCTGGACGGAATGCAGCGCTCTGTGGAGCGGGAGCAGGCACAGCTGCAGAACAAGCTGGATTCGCTGGTGCGGGATGCCAAGATCTGAACTGGTGGTGTCTGCATGAGTGAAGAGGTACAGACACGCCCTGAGTGCGTATTGTGGATCGACCACATCAATCGGATCATCTCTTTCAAAAAGGCCGAGGGCTTTGAAGCAAAGGCGTTTCCCACACGGGAAGAAAAAATCGTTTATGCGTTCCAAAAAAGCACCTCTGGCTATCGTATCCAATAACCATTTGAAATCATAAGAAGGGAGGCTGCCATGAAGTACGCAGCTGATTTTAGGCAAATCGCCCGTGACGCATTGAGCGGGAAATGGACGATTGCCGTATTGGTGGGTCTGGTAGCTATGCTGCTGGGCGGAACCAGTTCCGGTGGTCCTGAACTGAAGTTGAATATTGATGGTTCAGGTGCCCACGCAAACTTTG
>CALDMA010000270.1 GCA_937915075.1 uncultured Oscillospiraceae bacterium | reverse complement strand
GTGCGGATCTCGGTGTTGATGTCGTGTCGGTTGAAGTCGCCGCGGTCGACGAGCGCCGCGAGCAGGGGAGAGCCCTTGCCGACCACATGGCAGTCGGGCGCACCTTGATGGATAAGCTCGGCATACTTGCCGGAGGCGACGGTGAATTCCGTGCCGATCAGGCCGACGCTGGAGAGCTTCTCGCGGATGACATACTTGGCCGCCTCCTCCACGATACTGATGATGCGGAAATCGAAGCAGGGACGAAGGCGCTCGGCCATTGTGGAGATGGTGTTGCACGCCACGGCGGTGCACTTCACGCCGTTGGAGCCGAGGAACTGGAGCATATGGCAGCTCAGCTCAAAGATCTGATCCGCGGTCTTGTTGCCGTAGGGGCAGTTGGCGCTGTCGCCGAAGTAGATGATGTCCTCACCGGGCAGGATGCGCTGCAGCTCGCGCACGACGGTCAGTCCGCCGATGCCGCTGTCCATCACGCCGATGGGATTGGACTTGTTGAGCATGGTAAAACCTCCTCAAAATGCAATGGCATTTTCTTCCGCTATTGTACCACAGGAAAGACAAAT
The DNA here is from genome assembly GCA_937915075.1 of uncultured Oscillospiraceae bacterium. Classification (GTDB taxonomy): domain Bacteria; phylum Bacillota; class Clostridia; order Oscillospirales; family Oscillospiraceae; genus Hominicoprocola. The sequence continues at coordinate 16,845 of CALDMA010000270.1, read as the reverse complement.
TGCAAGCAGAAAGATATGAACGGAAATTATATGGGACTTTTCTGCGAAAATCCTTGCAATTCTGTAAATTTCTGCTACCATAATATTTGGTGGAGTTTGGCGCAGTATGCCGTCTCTGCCGCAGAAATCGCAAAATATGGATCGGAAACACACAGAAGATTGGTGACGGTATGACGATTTTTAACTTTATTTCCCTCTTCGGCGGGCTGGCGCTGTTTCTCTACGGTATGCAGCTCATGGGCGACGGCTTGAAGAAGGGCTCGTCCGGCGCGCTCAAGGCGGCGATGGAGAAGGTGACGAACAACCCGCTCGTCGGTTTCCTGCTCGGCCTTGCGGTCACGGCGGTCATTCAAAGCTCGACGGCGACCATCGTGCTCACCTCGGGCCTTGTCGGCGCGGGCGTGCTGACGCTGCACCAGTCCATCGGCATCATCCTCGGCGCGAACGTCGGCACGACCATCACGGGCCAGATCATCCGTCTGCTCGACCTCAACGCCGACGGCGGCGCGTGGCTCAACATCTTCAAGCCCTCCACGCTCGCGCCCCTCGCGGCCATCGCGGGCATCCTCTTCATCATGGCCGTCAAGACGCCGCACAGCGACACCGTCGGCAGCATCACGATGGGCTTCGGCATCCTCTTTACCGGCCTTCTGAACATGACCGCGGCGGTCAGCCCGCTTTCCTCCTCACCGACCTTTGCGCAGATGTTCTCCGGTCTTGCCGACGCGCCGGTGCTCGGCTTCCTCGCCGGTACGGGCGTGGCCTTCCTCATTCAAAGCTCGTCGGCGACCATCGGTATCCTGCAGGCGCTTTCCATGACGGGCGCGCTGACTTTCGGCTCGGTCTACGCCATCATCATCGGCGTGAACATCGGCGACTGCGTGACCACCGCCATCGTCTGCTCCATCGGCTCAAAGGCGGATGCCAAGCGCACGGGCGTCGTCCACATCATCTTCAACCTCTGTGCCTCCGTCATCATCATCACGGCGCTGACCGTCCTGCACCATGCGGGCGCGCTCGACGGCCTGTGGGGGCAGACGATGACCTCCGGCGCCATCGCGAACGTCCATACCATTTTCCGCCTTTCCACTGCGGTCCTGCTCCTGCCGGTGTGCGGGCAGTTTGAAAAGCTTTCTCGTGTCCTCGTCAAGGACGATCAGCAGATCGGCGAGAACGTCGATCACGAGCTATCCCAGCTCGACGAGAAGTTCTTCGCCTCGCCCGCGTTGGCGCTCTCCGCCGCGTCGGACGCCATCAGCGCCATGGCGCGCCTTGCGCGCACGGGCGTGATGAGCGCGCTGGATGTGCTGCATCATTTCGACCAGCATACCATCGACGTGATCGACCGCAACGAGGACCATATCGACGCGCTGGCCGACAGCGTGGACAACTATCTCATCAAGCTCTCCAGCCATGTCCCACCGGGACACGGCAACGACCTGCTGAACTACTACATCCAATGCTTCTCCGAGTTTGAGCGCATCGGCGACTACGCCGTAAATCTCACGGAGAACGCCGAGGAGCTGCGCGGCAAGGGCATCGAATTTTCCGAGACCGCGCAGCAGGAGCTGCAGGTGCTCGGCGAGGCGCTGCGCGAGATCATGGACTACGCCTACCGCAGCTTCACCGCCGTGGACGCGCAGACCGCCCGCCGCATCGAGCCGGTGGAGGAGGTCGTGGACGATATGGTGGCGACGCTCCGCACCAACCACATCCGCCGCCTGCGCGACGGACAGTGTACGGTCTATGCGGGGCTCGTGTTCCTCGATATCCTCATCAACGCCGAGCGTATCGCCGACCAGTGCTCCAACCTCGGCGTCTACACCATCTCACAGTTCGACCCTTCGGTCATGAACAGCCACCACGAGTATATCCACCGCCTGCACCAGGGCAACGATCCGGTGTTCAACCGCGAGTATCAGGAAAAGCACGAAAAATACTTCGGAATGCTCAGTGCCATCAACGACTGAGCAAAAAAGACAGAGAAAAAAGCGCCGCGGCCGCGGCGCTTTTTTGCGTCCTTATTTCAGCGTATCGCTGTTGTTGAGCACCGGCACGCTGTAGAGGAACAGTACGTCCGCGTCGGTGAAGTCCAGCAGCTTGCCCATCTGGGAGGAGGGGAGATAGCGGATATCCGCCAGCGTGATCTTCGCGTAGCCCTCGGCGAGCAGTGGCGCGAGAGAGCTGCCGAAGGAGTCGCGGAAGACGATCAGCTCGCGGTCGGTTTCGACGTTCGGATTTTCGATCGACAGGAGGGAGATCGAACCGGAAAGAAACAGCTCATAAGGATCGTTCCCCGCGCCCTTTTCCATATCGTACACCGCGCCGGGCTTGCCGGTCTCGTAGTTGTAGACCGTGCAGCCTGCGAGCGTCTCACTCGTGAGATAACGCAGCTCGTCGGGCTGCATGGGCAGCGCTGCGTAGCCGTAGTACACGCCGTAGTAGGGGCGGCCGAGCACCTGCTCCGTGTACTCGCCCGTGAGCGTCACGCCCATCTCATGCGCGAGGTACGCTGCCACGGCGGGCAGCCTTTCCTGCCGCCAGTGAGAGTCCGTGCGGTAGTAATCGTCCGGTGTCAGCTGACCGAAGAGGTCGATATACTGCGCGAAGTCCGTCTGCTCCCGCAGGGCCTCGACGAAGGCTTCGTAGTCGATGGCGGGGTAGCCGTTCGCCTCCGCGAGGAAGTAGTTCTTGTCGGGAATGACGGAGAGGTAGACCCTTGCGTCAGCATCCGCCATGAAATTCTCGTAGAGGTAGCGGAAGCGCTCGGCGGCGTGGTCGATGGAGCCTTCGTTCATCGGGTATTCGAGCTTCGCGGCATAGCCGTCCCGGATATAGACGCCGTTGTTGTCCTTCTGCCGGTAGACGTAGAGCCGGTTGAGCGCCTTGAGCGTGCGCCACTCGTCGCGCAGAGGGAACTGGTCGAGCGCGTAGCCCTCAAAGTCGGACATGAATTTGCCGCTGAGCACGGCGTCCATGCGGACGGCCGGAAGCTGCTTGAGCTTGCGCCGCTCGCTGAGCGACAGACTGTCGGCGGGCTTGAGTGCCGCCCACGCCCCGAAGCCGAAAAGAAACGCGGCAAGGAGCACGACGGTCACGATATTCTTAATGCGTTTGTTCATCCTCGCACCCCCTTAGAAGCGGAAATACAGGAACGGATTGAATGAGCCGTCCACAAGATAGCCGGTCGAGACCGCGAGCATAGAGACGAGCACGAGCGGCTCGAGAATATCAAGCACCGCCGCTCCGGCCTTGGTCGAGCCGAGCCTTTCCACGGCCCGCTTCGGCAGCGGCGTTGCGCCGACGATGCCGATGAGAAACACAACGGCAAAGCTCCGGAGGTAGTACAGGCTGATCGGGTTGACCGAGCTCACGCCCGCCGCGCCGAACAGTCCGCCGATGGTCGCGGCGGCTTCGCCGACGCTGTTCGCGTCAAAGAGCACAAAGCTCACGACCACGAGCAGCAGGACGTAGATGTGCTTGAAAACGCGCGTTTTCGCAAGTGCCCTGCCGTACCAGAGCTTTTCCGCCGTCAGGAACACGGCAAAGAACAGCCCCCACAGCACAAAGTTCCATGCCGCGCCGTGCCAAAGGCCGGTCAGCAGCCAGACAACGAAAATATTGCGCAGCCACTTTGTCTTGCTCACGCGGTTGCCGCCGAGCGGGATATAGACATAGTCGCGGAACCATGAGCCAAGGCTCATGTGCCAGCGCCGCCAGAACTCGGTGATGCTCGCGGAGATGTAGGGATAGTCGAAGTTCTCAAGATAACGGAAGCCGAAGATGCGCCCAAGGCCGATGGCCATGTCGCTGTAGCCGGAAAAATCGAAGTAGATGTTCAGCACGCAGGCGGCGGCGTAGAGCCAGTAAAAGAGCACAGAGCGGTCGCCGCTCGCCTTGAACGTCGTGATAAGCTCGTAAAAGACGTTCGCCAGCAGGACCTTTTTGCCCAGCCCTAGCACAAAGCGCCGCGCGCCGGCGGCGATGTCCGCGAGGGTATGTGTGCGGTGCTCCAGCTGAGAAGCGATGTCGGAGTAGCGCACGATGGGACCCGCAATGAGCTGCGGGAACATGGCAACATAGGCGGCAAGGTCGATGAAGCTGCGCTGCGCCTTCACATCGCCGCGGTAGACGTCCACCACATAGCTGAGGATCTGAAAGGTGTAGAAGCTGATGCCGATGGGCAGCGCCACATGAAGCAGCGGGATGCTCAGCCCCGTGAGCGCGTTAAAGCCGGAGAGAAAGAAATCCGTGTACTTACAGTAGCCCAGCAGCCCCAGACTGAACACGAGCGAGAGCGTCAGAAAGAGCTTTGCGCGCCCGCGGTCCGCACGATGCTTTTCTACCAGTCGGGCAAGCACATAGCCCTGCACGATGGACGCGAGCATGAAAACAATAAATTTCGGCTCGCCCCAGGCATAGAAAAACAGGCTTGCGAGCAGCAGCACGGTATTTTTCCAACGCATCGGTACAAGAAAATAGAGCACGAACACGCAGGGCAGGAAATAGAAAAGGAAGGGGATACTGGAAAACAGCATACGGTTGGCTCCTCATTTGAAATGGACAGCGCCCGTACCGCAAGGTGCGGGCGCTGTGGAGAAGGATCAGGCGACAGGGGAGAAGGCGACCACGCCGCCGTCGGTGATCTCACCCTCGCCGATCGACTCGTCGTAAACGACGGAGGTATCGGTGTAGGCGGCGAGCAGCTTATCGCGGAAGGTGTCGATCAGATCGGCGTCGCCGTACATGGAGATGACGTAATTGCCCAGCGTGGCGATGACCAGCTTATCGGGGAAGCCGCACATCCACTGCTTGCCCTGAATGGCGTCGCGCAGATCGTCGGCGAGCTTCGTCACATCGTCGCTGTTGACCACGCGCATCGCGCCGCAGGTGAAGGTGTTCATGTTCATCATGTGCATGAGGGAGGCAGCGTCGTCAATGAGAGAGGCATCCTCCGCCGGCACGGTGAGCATATAGCTGAGGTTGTCGGCGTCGGAAAGGTCGAACGCACCGGGCGCGTCGTCCACGCTGTGCTCGTAATCGCCGCCGGCGGCAGGGAACTTCTCATCGTTGGTGTAGCTCTCCCAGACCTTATTGAGGATGGTAAGGGAATCGGCGGGAGCGTCCGCGTTGTCGGCATGGCCGCCGTCCTTCGTGCCGCAGGCGGCCAGAGACAGGGCCATGACGAGGGCAAGGATGAGGGAAAGTGTTCTTTTCATGTGGTTGGTTCTCCTTGAAAAATGTATTTTGCCGGTCACAAAAGTGACTTCGGGATGTATAGACGCAGGAAAACCGAAAAGGTTCCCACATTTTACAGGAAATTTCTGCTTTTGTCAAAGCCGCCGCACGCAGACGCTTGCATTGCCGCGGAATCGTTGCTATAATACCAAAAAACCATTCTTTGTAAAGGATAACGCAATGAAAGAAATTTTAAACACAATGCTTTCCGCTTTGGCGCGCGGTGAGGGCGTGATACTCTGCAGCATCCTGAAGGCCGACGGCTCCTCCCCGCGCGGCGCGGGCGCGCACATGGCGGTCTTTGCCGACGGCACGGCGCTCGGCACGGTCGGCGGCGGCGCGGTGGAGCGGCAGTCCATTCTCCTCGCGCACGAGCTGTTGGAAAAGAAGCGGAACGCCCTGCGGGACTTCGCGCTCCACCCCGAGGCGGCGAACAGCACGGGCATGGTCTGCGGCGGCGATGTGACGGTCTGGTTCCAGTATCTTTCGCCCGAGGATACCGCGCAGACCGAGGTGCTGCGCGCATGGCGCGACGCGCTCGGCGGCGGCAGGAACGTCTGGCTCAATCTTGTGCTTGACGGCGAAGCGCTGCGCGAATTCCGCCTCCTTACGGCGGACGAGCTGCGCCATGGCACGGAGAGCTTCTTGACCTCAAAACCCTATTGGGACGGCAGCACCTTTGTCGAGCCCATCGTCCGCGCGGGGCGCGTCTACCTCTTCGGCGCGGGCCATGTCGGTCGCGCCCTCGCGCCGGTGCTGCGCTATGTCGGCTTTGAGGTCACGGTGTACGATAACCGCGCGGAGCTGGCAAATGTGGAGCATTTTCCCACGGCGCATGAGATCATCGTCGGCGATTTCTGCCGCATTTTTGAAAAGGTATCACTGACCGCCGACGACTACGCCGTGGTCATGACGCCGGGTCATCAGGCGGACTACGAGATATTAGAGCAGGTGCTGCGGACGCCGGCCACCTACATCGGCTGCATCGGCAGCAGGAAGAAGGTCACACTCACGCGCGAAAAGTTAGCCGCAGCGGGCTTTTCGCAGCAGGATATCGACCGCGTTCACGCGCCCATCGGTCTGCCGATCCTGGCCGAAACGCCGGAGGAGATCGCCATCAGCGTCGCGGCCGAGATGATTCGCCACCGCGCGGAGCATCTGTAAAGGAGTATTGCTATGCAGATCGCGCCACTGTTGAATATCGGTCGCGGCGTCACCGCGCTCATTGGCGGCGGCGGCAAAACGACGCTGCTCTATACGCTCACGGAGGAGCTGCGGAAAAAGGGCACGGTCCTTCTCTGCACCTCGACCCACATCATGCGCCCAACGCAGTACGAGGTGCTGGAGCGGGCGGGCGAAGCGGAGATCTCCGCCGCGCTTGCCGCGCACGGCGCGGTCTGTGTCGGGGAGACGTCCGCCGAGGGAAAGCTCGGAGCGCCGTCGCTCTCCTTTAACGCGCTCGCGCGGCTCGCTGACTATGTGCTCGTTGAGGCCGACGGCTCCAGGCGGCTGCCGCTCAAGGCGCACGCGCCGCATGAGCCGGCCATTCCGGCGAATGCCCAGCGCGTCGTGCTGGTCGTCGGCGCGGACGGCTTCGGCAAGCCCATCCGCGCGGTCTGCCACCGCTCGGAATTATACGCCGCGCGCTGCGGCGCCTCAGAGGAGACGGACGTCACGCCGGAGCTGGAGGCTGCGGTCCTGCTCGCCGAGGGTTTCGGCGACCGCGTTTACATCAATAAGGTCGAGACGGCAGAGGACTACGACCGCGCCGCTGCGCTCGCGAACCGGCTCACCTGTCCGGTCACGGCGGGGAGCCTGCACAAGGGGGTATATCTATGCTTGCGCTGATCCGCGGGGCGGGCGATCTCGCCACCGGCATCGCGCTGCGTCTCTGGCGCAGCGGCATCCGGGTCGTGCTGACTGATCTGGAGCGCCCGACGGCCATACGCCGCACGGTTGCCTTCTCCGAGGCTGTCGTCCACGGCGAAACGACGGTCGAGGATGTGACCGCCCGCCTGGCCGCAAACGCGGACGAGGCGCGCGCCCTGCTCGCGCAGGGCATCGTTCCCGTGCTCGCCGACCCCGGCTGCGCCTGCCGTGAAGCGCTTGCGCCCGACGCGCTGGTGGACGCCATCCTTGCAAAGCGCAACCTTGGCACGAGGATCACAGACGCGCCGGTCGTCGTCGGCGTCGGCCCCGGCTTCACGGCGGGGGAAGACTGCCGCGCGGTCATCGAGACCATGCGCGGCCATACGCTCGGCCGCGTCATCTACTCCGGCAGCGCCATTCCGAACACCAACATACCCGGGCTCATCGGAGGCTTTGCCGGCGAGCGCGTGCTCCGTGCGCCTGCGGACGGCGCGTTTCGCTCCGTGCGTAAGATCGGCGACCTTGTGAAAGCCGGCGACGTCGCGGGCTATGTGTCCGGCGAGCCGATGGTCTGCACCATCGACGGCGTGCTCCGCGGCCTGATCGCCGACGGCATCCCCGTCCGCAAGGGCATGAAGTCCGGCGACGTGGACCCGCGCGGCAATGTGGAAAACTGCTATACGGTCTCGGACAAGGCGACCGCCGTCGGCGGCGGCGTGCTCGAGGCGATTCTGCACCTGTCCGGTGCGCTTCTGGAGGACTGACATGAGAGAGCTGCTGCTCATCAACAACGAGCCGACGCCCGAAGATCGCGGTCGGATCGCCCGCGCGGGAGAGCTCGGTCTTACCGCCTCGCTTTATAACATCGACGCGCTCTCCGCGAAGCTCTCGGAGTTCGGAACGGTCACCGTGCGGCACTATACACAGCTCAGGACGCTCGACTCTGCGCCGGATGCCATCTTTCTCTCCGGCTGCTTCACCGACTGGGACCGTGAGCGTCTGCGCGAGACCTTTGTCGACGAGCTTGCGCTCATTCGTGAAACGACGGTCCCGCTCTTCGGCATCTGCGCGGGCCTGCAGCTCATCGGCATCGCCCTCGGCGCGCCGCTCGTCTATCCGGGCGAGGAATATGAGGAGTTTGGCTTTCTGCCGCAGACCGTCCTCGTGCAGCATCCGCTGCTCGCAGGTCTGGGCGATACGCTCCATTGCTTCGAGCACCATCGCGGCCAGCTCGGCGCGGTGCCGGAGGGGTTCCGCCTGCTCGCCTCGCGGGAAAGCTGCCGCGTGCAGCTGCTTGCGCATGAGTCGCGTCCCATCTTCGGCACGCAGTTCCACCCGGAGCTGCAGAACGCCACGCACCGGGACGGACAGCGCATTTTGGAAAATTTCTTTGCCCACTATGTCAAATGACTGCAAGAGCCGCCGCGGGCGGCTCTTTTTCTGCGCGCGGGCATAAGCGGCGATGCCGCGGCATAGACTGTCCCAAAACGAAAGGCAGGGGAGGAAGAGCCTATGACCGTAAGGATGCGCCTGCGCCGCTGGGCGCGTGCACAGGGGAAACGCCGTGCCGCCGCGCGGACAAAGCGAAGCGCCGCCGCAGGAAGCCGCCGCAGGGAGCGGCAACCCTCCGGCGCGTCGCAGCTTCGCCTTCTGCGTCTGACCGTCTGCGGCGCGCTGTTCGTCTCGCTCGTGCTGCTCAAGCTCGTGCTGCCGGGGAATCTTTCGTCCTTCCGCGGCACGCTTGCCCAATGGCTCGTGCGCGACGCGGACTTTACCGAGGCGTTCTCCGCCATCGGCCACGCGGTCGCCGCGCCCGAGCGCTTCGCGGAATCCCTCGGCAATGCCTACGTCGCCGTATTCGGCGGCAGCGGCGCACAGGATGCCGCAGAGGTCGGCGGCAGGGCGGAGGTCGCGCAGCCGGACGGAACGAGCGCGGAGGACGCCGCGTCCAAGCCCCTGCCGGATTATGTGCTCGACGCGCAGCCGGCGCTGCCCTTTTCCTATACGCCGCCGCTCGACGGCACGCTGACCTCGGGCTTTGGCTGGCGCGAGGACCCGAACACGGGCGCGGAGGCCTTTCATACCGGCATTGACCTTGCCGCCGACGAGGGCACGCCCTTCGCCTGCTTTGCCGACGGCGCGGTCGGCGTAGTGGGGGAAAGCACCGTGCTCGGCAAATATCTGACCGTCCGCCACGCAGACGGCTATGAGACGCTTTACGCTCATTGCAGCAAAATAACGGTCTCCTCAGGGCAGAGCGTTCTGCGCGGCGACACGCTCGGCGCGGTCGGCGTGCCCGGCAACGCCACGGGCGCGCACCTGCACTTCGAGCTGCTCAGCGGCTCAAAATACCTCGATCCCATCGCCTATGCCGCAAAGACCGTTTAGCGCCGCCGTGCGCGTGAACGCGAGCTTCTGGCTGCTCGTGCTGCTCGCCGCCATCGTTTCTCCGCTCACGGTCGTCGCGGCGGTCCTGACCGCTGCGGCGCTGCACGAGCTGGGCCATCTCGCCGCCATGCGCTACTACGGCGTATCCGTCAAGCGCTTTCGCCTTACAGCACTCGGCGCGGAGCTGGACGCTCCGGCGCTTGCGCGGCTCTCCTACGGGCGCGAGCTGATCGTCACGCTCGCGGGGGTGACGGTCAACCTCTTCTGCGCCGTTCTTCTCGCGCTTCTCGGCCTGCGGACGTGGCGGGAGTGGCCCTTTGTCTTTGCCGGAGCGAATCTTGTGCTCGCGGCCTTCAACCTCCTGCCGGTCGTTCCGCTCGACGGCGCGCGGGCGCTCTGCCTTGCCCTGTCCTTTTTCCTTGGTCCCACGGCGGGGGAGCGCGTCACCGCGTCGGTCAGCCTTGCCTGCTCGCTCGCGCTGTGCGCATTGGGCCTCAAACTCTCGCTGGGGCTGCACAGCGGATGGCTCTTTGCCTTCGCATCGCTTGGACTGCTCTGGGGAACGCTGCGGCAACTGGGGCTTGCGCGCGGCGGGAAAAGCGTGTAAAATACGGTCAATGTCTCTCAATAGAAAAGGAGCTTGCCTGTGGACAAACGATTGGAACGCATCCTGCCCCGCGTGCAGAAGCCGGCGCGCTATGTGGGCGGCGAGTACAATGCGGTGATGAAGGACCTCTCGCAGGTGGATACCCGCGTGGCTTTCTGTTTCCCGGATACCTATGAGATCGGCATGTCGAACCTTGGTATGCGGATCCTCTACGGCATTATGAACAACATGGACGGTGTCTGGTGCGAGCGCGTCTTTGCCCCCTGGGGCGACATGGAGGAGGAGATGCGCAGGGCGGGCCTGCCGCTCTATGCGCTCGAGTCCGGCGACCCCATCCGCGATTTTGACATCATCGCCTTTTCCGTTGGCTATGAGATGGCGTTTCCCGCCATACTGAATATGCTCGATCTGGCGGGTGTGCCGCTCCACGCGAGCGAGCGCACGGAGCTGACCCCACTCGTCATCGCGGGCGGCACGGCGATGTTCAACTGCGAGCCCATTGCCGACTTCATTGACCTGGCTGTGCTCGGCGAGGGCGAGGAGATGAACGTTGAGCTTATCGAGCTTCACCGCAGGGCACGCCGCGAGGGCTGGACGAAGCCGCAGTTTCTCCGTGCCGCCGCGCAGATCGGCGGCGTCTACGTTCCGAGCCTCTACGACGTGGACTACAACGCCGACGGCACGGTGAAGTCCATCACGCCGAAGGATGGTGCGCCGAAGGTCGTCACCAAGCGCATCATGCGCGACATGGACAAGGCGTGGTATCCCGCAAAAACCATCGTTCCCTCCACCGAGATCGTGCAGGACCGCACCACGCTCGAGCTCTTCCGCGGCTGCATCCGCGGCTGCCGCTTCTGTCAGGCGGGCTATGTTTACCGTCCGGTCCGCAACCGCTCGGAAAAGCTGCTGGTCGAATACGCCAAGGAGGCCATCGAGGATTCCGGCTACGAGGAGATGACGCTCTCCTCGCTCTCGACCTCGGACTTCCGCCCGCTCGTTGAGCTCTGCGACGATCTGGAGGAGTTCTGTGCGCAGCGCCATGTGAACCTTTCGCTCCCGAGTCTGCGCGCGGACAACTTCTCCATGGCGCTCATGGAGCGGCTGCAAAAGGGAAGAAAGACCGGCCTGACCTTTGCGCCTGAGGCCGGTACGCAGCGTCTGCGCGACGCCATCAACAAGAATCTCACCGAGGAGGACCTGCTGGCCTCCTGCCGCCGCGCCTTTGCCGGCGGCTACAGCGCGGTCAAGCTCTACTTCATGCTTGGCCTCCCGACCGAGACGGACGAGGACGTGCTCGGCATCGCCGAGGTCGCGTCCCACGTCATGCACGCCTGGCGCGAGAGCGCGAGCAATAAGAACCGCGGCGTGCGCATCACGGTCTCGACCTCGTGGTTTGTGCCAAAGCCGCATACGGCGTTTCAGTGGGAGCCGCAGATCCCCAAGGAGGAGTACGAGCGCCGCGTGAAGCTCCTGCGCGAGAATATGCTGACGAAATCCGTGACCTACAACTGGCACGATTCCGACACGAGCTATATGGAGGCCGTCATTTCCCGCGGCGACCGGCGGCTTTGCAGGGTGATCGAAACGGCGTGGCGCAAGGGCGAGCACCTCTCCGCATGGGAGGAGTATTTCTCTCTCGACCGCTGGCTCAAGGCCTTTGCGGAATGCGGCCTTGACCCGCACTTCTACGCCAACCGCAAGCGTGAAAAGGACGAGCTGATGCCGTGGGCCATGATCTCCAGCGGCGTGACGGAGCAGTACCTCTGGCGCGAGCACGAGCGGGCGTATCAGTCCGTCACTACGCCGGACTGCCGCACGCACTGCAACGGCTGCGGCGCGAATCTCTTATTGGGGAGGCCCTGCGATGGCTAAGCTGAGACTTCTTTTCACGAAGGAGGCGCAGGCCTCCTACATCTCGCATCTTGACACGATGCGTACCTTCCAGCGCGTGTTCCCGCGCGCGGAGCTGCACCTCAAGCACTCCAACGGCTTCCACCCGCACCCCATCATCTCCATCGTCCTGCCGCTGCCGGTGGGGCAGTCGAGCGACTGCGAGCTGCTCGACTTTGAAACGGTGGAGGAGACCGACGGCGCAGGCATCGCCGAAAAGCTCAACACGGGCTTGCCCGCGGGCCTGCGCGTGCGGGAGTGCTATCCGGTCACGCGCCCCGTGCGCGAGTTCACGTTCCTGCGCGCACGGCTGGAGCTGCTCTACGATAACGGCGTACCCGCCGGCGCGGCGGACGCGCTGCGCGCGCTGTTCGCGCGCCAGACGCTGACGATCGAAAAGCGCACCAAGCACAAGGAGCTTGCGCAGATCGACATCGCGCCGCTGATCCGCGAGATAACGCTCACCGAGACGGACGGCAGCATCCTTGCCGACGCCGTGGTCGCCGCGCAGAACCCGGGACTGAACCCCGCCTATCTCGCCCAGGCGATCGAGCGGGAGCTTCCGGCGCTCAGGCCGGACTTCGTCCGCGTGCGCCGCACGGAAATTTACGATACAGAGGGGAACGTTTTCCGCTGAAAATTGCACGCGCCGCGGCAACCCGTGATGATTTTATCGAAAAGTACAAAATTTGTGCTTGCAATTTGGCGAAAAGCGTGATATTATCCTTTTTGGCTTTTTGACGAAAGCACTCTCGGATCGGAAAGAGGTGAACACGAGCAATGAAGGAAGGAATCCATCCCAATTATCAGCAGACTACTATTACTTGCGCCTGCGGTAATGTGATTGAGACAGGTTCTACCAAGCAGAATATCAAGGTAGAAGTGTGCTCTAAGTGTCACCCCTTCTTCACTGGTAAGCAGAAGCTGGTCGATACCGGCGGCCGCGTTGCCAAGTTCAACAAGAAGTTCGGTCTGGACAAGTAAGAAGAGCGAAAGAGGTCTGCAGAAGCAGACCTCTTTTTCTTTACAATTTTTGCTCTTTTGCGTATACTGAAAGCAAAGAACGCAGAAAAAGGTGATCCTATGGAAGAAAATAAACTGAAAACCGTGGAGCAGCCGCGCGACCGCGTGGTGCTCGTCGGCCTTTCCTCGCCGGTGCTCAAGGCGGACAGCGCGGACGAGGAGAGCATGGACGAGCTTGCCGCGCTCGTTGAGACCGCCGGCGCGGTGAGCGTTGCGACCGTGCTGCAAAACCTCCCGTCCCCGAATCCGCGCAGCTTCATCGGCGAGGGCAAGGTGGCGGAGATCAAGGAGCTCATCGGCTCGACCGAGGCGACGATGGCGATCTTCGACAACGACCTGTCGCCCTCGCAGATGCGCGTGCTGACGGAGGATCTGGGCGTGCAGGTGCTCGACCGCAGCGGACTGATCCTCGATATTTTTGCCCAGCGTGCCAAAACAAAGGAGGGCCGCTTGCAGGTCGAGCTGGCGCAGTACCAATATCTGCTGCCGCGCCTGATCGGTATGTGGACGCACCTCGAGCGTCAGGCAGGCACGAGCGGCAAGGGTCCCATCGGCTCCAAGGGCCCCGGCGAAACGCAGCTCGAGACCGACCGCCGCCACATCCACCGCAAGATCGACAAGCTCAAGGAGGACCTTGATGAGGTGCGCCGCGTGCGCGGCACGCAGCGCGAGCGTCGGATGAAGAATGAGATCCCGGTCGTCGCCATCGTCGGCTACACGAACGCGGGCAAATCGACGCTCCTCAACGCCCTCACCGGCGCGGATATTCCGGCGAATAACCGGCTGTTCGATACGCTTGACACCACCACGCGGCTCCTGACCGTCTCCGACACGCTCGACGTTGTGATCTCCGACACGGTCGGCTTCATCCGCAAGCTGCCGCATCAGCTCATCGACGCCTTCAAGGCGACGCTTGAGGAGCTGGAGTATGCCGACCTTCTGCTGCACGTCATCGACATTTCCAATCCCGAGTGGATCGCGCAGGCGGAGGTGGTCGATCAGCTCATCCATGATCTCGGCGCAGAGGGCATCCCCTGCATCCGCGTGTACAACAAGTCCGACCTGTTCTACGGCGACATCCGCCCGCACGGCGAGCGCACGGTGAACCTCAGTGCCAGGACCGGCGAGGGGCTCGACGAGCTGCTGCGCGCCATCGACGCCGAGCTCGATAAGGGCACGCGCCGCGTGACCATCCATTTGCCCTACGACAAGGGCGGCTGGCTCGACAGCCTCTACCGCGAGGCCAAGGTCGAGAGCGTGGACTACGGCGAGACCATTGACATCGTGGCGGTCTGCACGCCGCGCGTGCTCGGCCGGGTCAAGGACTACGTCGAGGGCTATACCGAGCCGAAGGAGGACTGGGAGTGAGCACACCGCAGAGCTACTATGTTCCCGCGGACGCGGGCGAGGCGGAGTTCACCGAAAAGCGCTCGCGCTTTCTCGGTCACGTCCGCCGCGTGGAGACCGAGGCCGAGGCCCGCGCCTTCCTCGACGAGATGCGAAAAAAATACTACGACGCGCGGCACAACTGCTGGTGCTACATCCTGCACGAGGGCGGCGTCGTGCGCTACGGCGACGACGGTGAGCCGCAGGGCACCGCCGGTCAGCCGATGCTGAATGTCTTTCAGCGCGAGGGCGTGGAGAATGTTGTCTGCGTCGTGACGCGCTACTTCGGCGGCGTGCTGCTCGGCGCGGGCGGCCTGACGCGCGCCTACGCAAAATCCGCGAAGGACGCGTTGGACGCGGCGGGCAAGGCGAGGATGCGCCTGTGGTCCGCCGTGACCGTGGACTGCCCCTATCCGATGCTCGAGCGCCTGAAGCTGCTCGCCGCCGCCCACGGCGGCACGGTGGAGGGCACGGACTTCGGCGCGGCGGTGAGCGTCCGCATCCTGCTGCCGCGGGAAAACGCGGCGGGCTTTGACGCCGCGCTCACCGAGCTGTCCGCCGGCGCCATGACCGCGCGGCGCGAGGGAGAGCGCTTCCTGCCGGGCCCGCGCGAATAGAAACAAGAAAAAAGCAAGGAGGAACGACCGATGAAGGAACCCGTTGCCCGCTCCGACCTGCGCCTCGCTCTCGGCGGGGCCTACTATGGGACCCTGCGCAGGCTCCTGTGGCTCAAGGAACGAAAATCGTTCGCGTGCGAGCGATGTGAAGCGATCCTGCCTTACAGCGCGACGAGCCACAAAACGCCCCTGATGCGCAGGCTGCGGGACGTGGATATGTGGATGCAGGAGAACAAGGTGACAAACCTCCGCCTTGCTTCCGCGCGGGTGAACGGCATCGTGCTCCGCCCGGGGCAGACCTTCAGCTACTGGTATCTCATCGGCCGCCCGACGGCGAAAAAAGGCTATCTGCCCGGTATGCTGCTGCGCAACGGCAAGGCCGTTGCGGGCGTCGGCGGAGGACTATGCCAGCTCTCGAACCTCATTTTCTGGATGACGCTCCACACGCCGCTGACCGTCACCGAGCGCCACCGCCACGGCTACGACGTCTTTCCGGATTCGGACCGCACGCAGCCCTTCGGCAGCGGCGCGACCTGCTTTTATCCCTACGGAGACCTGATGATCCGCAACGACACGGCGGACGACTATCAGCTCCTCGTCACCGTCGGCGAGCACGACCTCATCGGCGAGTGGCGCTGCTCCGCCGCGCCGGAGTGCCGCTACGAGATCGTCGAGCGCGGTCACGAGATGCGCGCGGAGTATTGGGGCGGCTACACACGCCATAACGTGCTCTGGCAGCAGCGATTCGATGCGGACGGTGTGCTGCTCGACGAGAAGCCCGTTGTGCGCAACGACGCCATTATGATGTATTCGCCCTACCTCGAAGAGGGAGGCACGAGCGGATAAACGAAAGCATCTGCCTTGCGGCAGATGCTTTTCTGCTATGCATTGCGCTCGCCGTCCGCGCGCTCCAACCAACCCTCGCCCTCGGCGACGCGGGCGACGAGGAAGGAAGCGGCGTAGTCGCCCGCGGCGTTGACCATCGTGGCGGGCGGGTCGACCAGATTCCCGATGGTGACGGCGATGGGGTAGGCAATGGCCATCTGGTCGGGAAAGAAGAGCGAGCAGAGGATGAACTCGGCGATGTAGCCGCCGCCCGGGATGCCGCTCATGGCGACGGAGGAAAAGACCGCCACGGCCAGCACCTCGGCAAACAGTCCTGCACCCTCGAACGGCAGGCCGAACACGCCGAAGAGGAACGCGACCTTGAGCACGCAGCTGAAGCACGAGCCGTCCATGTGCATCGTCGCGCCCAGCGGCAGCACAAGGTCTGCGACCTCGTGCGGGATGCCGCTGTCCTCCGCGGCCTCCATGTTCGCCGGAATGGTGGCGACGGACGAGCAGGTGCCGAGCGCCGTGACCGCGGGGCGCAGGATGTGCCGCCGCATGACGCGCACGCCCTCTCTCCCGCTGCCAAGGTAGGCGTAGAGCGGGAACGCGACAAGCGCATAGATAAAGCAGAGCGGATAGTAGACGAGCATCGCGCGGCCGTAGGCTGCGGTGATCTGCGCGCCGTAGGTCGCGACGAGCGAGGCAAAGAAGCCGAAAAACGCGACGGGCGCATAGTAGGAGATGAGCGAGACGACCTTCAAAAGGCAGTTCGTCATGTCATGCAAGACTTTCGCCGTCAGGCAGCCCTTGCCGCCGCTCAGATTGACGCCAAAGCCGATGAGGATGGAGAAGACAATGAGCGGCAGCATCGCGCGGCGGGACAAAAGCGCCGCGAAATCCTCGACCGTGAAGAAGTTGACGAGCAGCTCCGCGACGCTCGCCTGCGCGTCGACTGTGCCCGCCGCCGCGTCCGCCCACGGCTCAAGCACCGGCGGA
>CALDMA010000269.1 GCA_937915075.1 uncultured Oscillospiraceae bacterium | reverse complement strand
TAACAGTCAATAAAAAGGCTTTTGGCTTTAACCTGCGTTGGTGAACGCTTTAGGAATTCGGGAACACAACGGAAATCGCACCTGCACCGTCGTAATACTTCCGGCTGGACATCTGTTCCGTAGTGACGAGGTAACTGGCCTCGGAATCAGCTGCGCCCTGCCGGTAGGTATAGGAGGTCTTGCCGCTGACGGTTTTGGGCGTGGAGAGCATGTTGGCATCAGGATGGTAGCGGTAGATATAGTAAGTCTCGACACCTTCCACCCCCTGCCACGAAAGTGTCAGGCTGCCGTTCTCTGCGTCATAGGAGACTGCGGGCATTACAGCCGCAGTCGGAGCATCCCCGCAGGTCGCGCCTACGCTGTTTTCCCCGGACACATTGTCGGCAATCTCCACATAGGAGATAGGCTGCACGATGTAACGGTGGGTGCTGCCGGGCTCCAGACCGTCCATCACAACGGCGGTATCAGCCGTTGTCCCCAGCATTTCGATATGGTCGGTGGCGGCGTCATAGGTGAAAAGCTGATACTCTGTTGCACCCTCCACAGCCTGCCAACTTAGCGTGATACTGTCCGGTGTGGTGGAAACGGCGGATACCATAGCGGGAGAAGCCAGCGTTGCCAGTTCCACCTTCTGCTCCGGCTCCTCGCCGTTTAGAATCTGGATGACACGGAAGCCCACATCCTCATAGCCCTGAGAGACGTCCCGACCCTCCTTGCGGTATTCCGTGCGGCAGTCGGTGCGGGCGGAATCCCAAGCGCCGCCTTTGACGCCCAAGGAACCGTCCCCACGAACAGTGGTCGTCCACTCCCACACATTGCCCCAGAAGTCCACTGCGCCGTGAGCGCCGCGGGTCACCTTGGCATACTCCTCAACAGAGGTGCGGCCATCATTCACGCCGCAGTTGAAGTCAGCGTCTTTAGGCATGTGACCAGCTGCCAGCTCCCACTCGCTTTCGTTGGGCAGGCGATAGGTATTTACCCCGTCGCACTCCGTCAGCCAGTCGCAGTAGGCTTCGGCGTCCTCGGCGGACACATTATTCACGGGGAAATCGCCCTCTCCGTCGGGATAAGCGCCATCCGTCCAGTTGGAGGGGGCAGGATAGCCTGTTTCAGAAACGAATGCGGCATACTGCGCGTTGGTGACAGGAGTGCGCCCCACATAGACCGTGGTGCCCGCACCCATGACAGGGATGTAGTCATACTGGTAGGCGTTGGCTACTTTCCAGTTCAGGAGTCGGGAATCGGTGAAACGGAGCATACTGCTGTTGATGCGGTTCCAATAAGTTTCGTACATCTCCTGCACGATTTCTTCCATTTCAGCAACCTTGGCTTCGCCGCCGGGCTTGCCTGCGGTTTCCTCCTTCAGTTCCGCCAGCTTCGCCTCCTTGCGGACGAGCACGGCATCATAGTTCTTGATGACCTCGGCACGCAGATTGAGATAGTTTTCCTCTGTCGGCTTGCGCTTGTAGAGGGAAATCAGCTGTTTGGTTTCCTCCGTCAGTTCCGGCTGCTCCTTCTCGATGAAATCGCTCTTGTCGAACATATTCATCCCATCATCCTCAATCTTCGGCTTTTTCGCCGCCGCAGCAGATGTGGGCAGAACAGTCAGCACGATGAGCGCGGCTGACAGCAGGGCTGTGATACGTTTTGATGCTCGCATATTGTTTTCCTCCAAAGTGTGTATTTGGTTGCTCTGCCTCTATATACGCACGGGATACGGAAATCTTGGGGGATGCTGCCGAAAAAATCAGGCAAGCAGCCAGTTCAGCAGTTCCGCACCATGCTCCAGCCATGCCTTCTGCGGTACGCCAACATGATCGGTTTCCGGGAAAACAGTGATTTGCGCATCCGCGTTTTGCTGTTCCAGCGCGGCAATCAGCCGTTCCGAGGACTCCGGCTTGACCACCGCATCATCCTCGCCCACGAAAGCCCATACCGGTGTATTTCCGAGGATTGCAAGGGTTTCCGGCGTAGTATCCACGCTGCCGCTCATGGGAGCGATGCGGGAAAATACATCAGGATAGGTCAGCGCCAGATCCCATGTCCCGGTGCCGCCCATGCTGTGCCCGGTAAGGCTGATGCGGCTGCAGTCAATGTGATTTTCTTCGCAGACCTTGTTGATCAGCTGCATGACTGTCTCCGCAGCGGGCTTCCATCCCCGCTGGTCTGCGGGAAGTTGGGGGATCAGTACATACGCCGGGACTTCCCCCAGCAGACCATCTGCCAGATACTGTGGAAACCCGTCTGTGCCGGTGAGGACGGACAGGTCGCTTCCCTTGCCGTGACCGCCGTGCAGATAGACGATCAGCGGCATATCGGGCTGCGGGTCGGCAGGCGTATACAATAGATACCCCATGGAGCCGAAGCTGTTTTCTGTCAAGGTAGGAACAGCTTTTTCGGATGGAAAATACTGATCCAGCAGATAGGCGATTTCGGCGCGGCTGGCAGGCGCACACAGGTCAAGGGCGCCCATGGCGTCTGTAAATAAGCCATGCTCGTTGGCCCAATCACAGGCATCCGCCGCCCAAGGGCAGCCATTTTTGAAGGTCGTGTGACCCACTTGACCGCTTGGTACGGCTCCTGTTTTTTCAGCGTACCGGAAGAACACGATAGCAAGCTGTTCCCGCGTCACGGCATCATCAGGGCCGAAACTGCCGTTCGGATAGCCCGCAAATAATCCTTTTTCGGCACACCAGGAAAGCCCGCCCGCAAACCAATCATTCGGCGCGGTATCCGTGAATATTGCGGGCTGTCCGGTGGTTGGACAGCCTTCTATTCGCCAGAGGATCACTGCCAGCATAGCGCGGGTCAAAGAATCATCGGGACTGAAACGGTCGTTTCCTGTGCCGTTCATCCAGTCTTCCTCATAGACCCGCTCCACGGATTTGTAATACCATGCTGAATCAGCCACATCCGAAAAGGGCACATATGCGGCAGATGCGGGAACGCTCAGTGCGGAAATGAGCAGTACGCCCGCCAGCAGCACATGAAAAGGCTTTACTCTCATCGTAACATCATTCCTCTCATTGGTCTTATTTCAACCATGTATACGAGCTAAGTGTGCTTCTCTTGGGGGCAGAGGAAATATTTTTTACCTCCCCCAAAAGGTTTCGACCCGCTGCGTATATAAAAACAACGATTTCAAAGCTAAGTATGGAGGTATCTTGCGGGCCAACTGCTTGACAGGACTGTCGTTTTCCGCTATTTTATTTCTGCAATCGCGTAAAACTGCGGAACTGGAGGGACGGCAGTATGAATGAAACGGAACAGCTTCTGCTGGCCCAACAGGACCCGCAGATACGGGAAACCTTTTTGACGGAAAACGACCTGTTTATCCGTCGCTGTGCTTCCAAGGCGGCGGGGCGGTTTGTAGACTGCCATGACGACGCCTATTCCGAGGCGCTGATCGCCTTTAATGATGCCATCACCGCCTATCGCCCGGAGAAAGGCTCCTTTCAGGCCCTTGCTGCCGCAGCTATTCAAAACCGGGTCACAGATCTTTTGCGCAAGGAGAGCAGAAATGCCAAGTACGTGCCCTTCAGTACCCTCAGTACGCAGGATGACCACGGCGGCGAAGTCCTCTTTGAAATCGAAGATCCAGTCCCTATGGTGTCGGATGCTGCGCTGGAGATCAGTGCGCTTCGGCAGGAACTGGACGAATTCAATATTTCTTTTTTCAACCTGCCGAAATCGTCGCCAAAGTTTGGCCGGACAAAACGGGCTTGTCTGGAGGTCGTCCGCTGGCTGATCCAGCGGCCGGAGCGGGTGGCGGCGGTTAAGAAAACAAAATGTCTCCCGGCCAGTCAGATCATGGCGGAGCTGGGAACTGGCAGCAAGGTTCTGGAACGCAACCGAACCTATATCATCGCCGGAATGCTGATCTGGGCGGGAGACTATCAGATCATGCGGGAATATTTTCAGATCGGAAAGGAGGGCCTTTAAGATGCAGGGAATTGTCATGGAGATCAAGGGCACCCGCTGTGTCATTTTGAAAAAAGATGGCACATTTGCGGAGATCCGAAACCGGAATTATACGGTGGGGCAGGAAGTCTCCGCATCAAACCCCGCTATAGGAAAGGCGCTCTCTGCGGCGGCGTGTCTGGCGGTGATCTGCACGGCAGCCTTTGGATACCATCTCTACTATACGCCAGCCAGCTATGTCTACATGGACATCAATCCCAGTGTCCGGCTGGATCTGAACTGCTTTGAGCGGGTCATTGATGTGGTGCCGCTGAATGAGGACGCCGAGGTGCTGCTCTCTAATGTCACCGTTCGCAAGGGCAGCGCAGAAGAATGTATGAACACCATCGTCTCCGCCTGTCAGGAGCAGAATTATCTGAACGAACATAATACGGACATTGAAGTCAGCGTGCGGACAGACAGCGCCAAGCTGGAAACAGAGGTAGAAACCGCTTCTGCCGCCATCGGGGCAGAACATCTGGAGGTTTCCGTATTCCAGATGGATGAAGAAGAAAACGACAGCGCCATGGAACACCACATCTCTGCCAAACGCCTCCGGGCCATGCGGGCTTATACCGCACAGTTCGGCGGTACGATTGACGAGAACCTTGCTCTGTTGCGGGGCTATACCAACGATGAAATCTTCACGATGATTCGTGAGGCTCACCGCAGTCAGGAGTCGAGTTCAGATGCACAGCAAGATACTGCCCCAAGCGATAGCAGCGGTACTTCCGCTAAGCCTGTAGAAACGCCATCGTCCGCCACGCACACAGAGCCGGAAGAAACGCCGGACAATACCAAGAACACCGGGGAAACGCCCGCTTCTACTACCCCAGCGTCAGCGTCCGGGCACCAACTTCCAGCTAAACGATTGGAGGCCATTCGGGCCTATACGGAACAATTCGGCGGCACGCTGGAGAAAAATGTCCAGCTGCTCCAGGGCGTTTCCTCCTCTGAAATCTACAAAATGATTAAAGAAGCGCAGGCTGAACAAGGGAACGATTCGCAAGATGAAGACACATCCGCCGCACCGTAACATAGATAGCCATTAAAAAATAATCTCCTTTTGAGGCACGAGGCCATAAGGAAGTGTTATTGTATTTTCTATCGACATCGTGTGCAGGCAAAGCTACGGATATATCTACTCAGCATTTCATCGAAGCAACGGCAAACCGTAGAGCTTAGGGTAAAACCATTCTTACAAACGGGGCATCGGAAAGGAAGCGGCTTTCTCTCCGATGCTCTTTCATTCTTTCCGCGCATTTCGGCGAGTGGGTCAGGGTGTGGGTCAAACTCTGACCCACACCCTGACCCACAACGTTTGCGGCATTTTTGTAGCAAAAAAGCACCGAAAGCCGAAGTTTTCGATGCTTTTTGGAGCTGGTGGGGTGACTCGAACACCTGACCTGCTGATTACGAATCAGCTGCTCTACCAACTGAGCTACACCAGCTTATTAACTTTTTGTGGGACCCCTTTATCGCTATCCTTAGCAACAATCAGCGACCTGCTGATTACGAATCAGCTGCTCTACCGACTGAGCTACACCAGCGTCTTTCTCAAAGACGAATGATATTTTAGCACACTTTTTTGCCCGCGTCAAGACGGAAACCCTCGTTTTTTCCATCCTGCTCCCTTCTTATTTTTGAACGTGCATTTCGGTGAATAATACCCTTTGTATTTGCGCTCGCTCTCTTGCATTTCGGGCGGCACGCCTGCGGCGGCCGCGCCCCGCGGACCGCGTCGACGGTCCCAAACGCTGCCCGACGCGCTTCGTCAAAAATCGGGAAAACCCGTGCTTTGCCTTCCTTTTCCCGACTTTTTCCGGCGCCCCCTTTGCTCTCGCGCGCTTGTTCGACAAGTTCACATAAATTTTTCAATAATGCTTTTCTACAAATAGTTATCCACAGTTTCCACAGACTTATCCCCAGGCGCGGAACTCCTTAGATTTCTTGGTTTTTCTGAAATTATCAGGCACACCGCACAGCCGCGTCGTCAAATGTTCCGTCCCTCTCCGGTACATGACTCATTTGACATAACGCACGATATTTCTTCTCCCTTTTGCAAATAACGTCCGCTTGTTTCCATAATACCTTTATTTTGCAGGATTTCATTTTGCTCCGTCAAAAAGGAAAGCCGCAGACCTTGACAGGTCTGCGGCTTTTATTCATTTTAGGCGAATATGTCGCGCACCTGCGCGCGGTAGGCGACCACCGCGTCGTCGATGTCGCGGGTGGCGTAGGCGTTGAGCGACAGGTCCGCGCGTGCGCCGGCCAAATACTCATAGTAGCCCTGCGCGCCGATCATCGCGCCGTTATCGCCGCATAGCCGGAGCGGCGGGAGGTACAGCTTCACGCCCTCGCGCGCACACGCCGCCATCAGGTCGGCGCGTAGGATGGTGTTCGCGGCCACGCCGCCGGCGGCGACCAGCGTCTTGCGTCCGCACTTGCGCGCGGCCAGCATGGCGCGCGGCACCAGCTCATCGGACACCGCGCGGGTGAAGTCCCGCGCGAGCGCCGCGCAGTCGAGCGGCTCGCCCTTCTGCCCGGCGTTGTGCGCGAGATTGACCACCGCCGTCTTGAGGCCGGAAAAGCTCATGTCGAGCGGATGCCCCTCGATGCTCGCGCGCGGCAGGTCGTACACCCCGCCCGCACTCTGCTGCGCCAGCTCGTCCATCGGCTTGCCGCCGGGATAGGGCATCCCGAGCACGCGCGCGGCCTTGTCGAAGCATTCGCCCGCCGCATCGTCGCGCGTCGCGCCGACGAGAGTAAGGTCGGTATAGTCCCGCACGTCCACAAGCAGCGTGTTGCCGCCGGACATACACAGCGCCAGAAACGGCGGCTCCAGCTCGGGAAACGCCAGATAGTTCGCGGCGATGTGGCCGCGGATATGATGCACCGGAATGAGCGGCACGCCCAGCGCGTAGGCGACGGACTTGGCAAAGCTCAGCCCCACCAGCCCCGCGCCGATCAGACCCGGCGCGTAGGTGACCGCCACCGCGTCGATGTCCCGCCTCGTCACGCCCGCGTCCGCGAGCGCCTTGTCCGTCAGCGCGGCGATGGCCTCGACGTGCTTGCGCGAGGCGATCTCCGGTACCACGCCGCCATAGAGCGCGTGCATATCCGCCTGCGACGCGATAGCGTCGGAGAGCACGCGCCGCCCATCCTCGACGACCGCCACCGCGGTCTCGTCGCAGGAGGATTCAAAAGCCAGTATTTTCATTTCGCTGCCTCCCCAAACTCCCGTGTCATGATAACGGCATCCTCCCTGGGATGCTCATAGTAATTTTTTCGGCGGCCCACGCCGCGGTAGCCGTGCTGCCCATAGAGCGCGATGGCGGCGTAGTTGCTCGCGCGCACCTCGAGCGAGAGAAACGCGAGGTGATTGCCCTCGGCAAATCGCTCGAAGACGCCCAGCAGCTTCCCCGCGACGCCGCGGCGGCGGCAGTCGGGCCGCACGGCGACGTTCGTGATGTAGCCCTCGTCGAGCACGACCTGCAAGCCCGCGTAGCCGACCACGCGGTCATTTTCATCCAGCGCGACGAGAAAGGCCGAGAGCGCGTTGTCCAGCTCCTCGGCGAGCGCGTTGCGCGACCACGGCACGGTGAAGCAGCTGCGCTCCAGCTCTGCTACCGCGTCGAGGTGCTCCGTTTTCATCGGTACGATCCGCACCGGCATGACCTTTCCGTTCATCCCTTCGCCTCCAGCCAGTTTTTGCCCCAGTGCGCCTCCGCCACCAGCGGCACGGAGAGCTGCATCACGCCCTCCATCTCCTCCGTGAGGAGCCTTGCCGCCTGCTCCGCCATCGCCTCGGGACACTCGACGATCAGCTCGTCGTGGACCTGCAGCAGCAGCTTCGCCTCCGGCGCCTCGCGCCTGAGACGGTCATACACGCGCACCATGGCGAGCTTCATCACGTCCGCCGCCGTACCCTGAATGGGCATGTTGAGCGCGACACGCTCGCCGAACGAGCGGGTGGCAAAGTTGCTCGCGGTCAGCTCGGGAAGGTCGCGGCGGCGGTGCATGAGCGTTTCAACATAGCCCTGCGCCTTCGCCTTCTCCACGATCTCGGTCATGTAGCGGCGCACGCCGGAGAAGCGGTCAAGGTAATTCTGAATATACTCCTTCGCCTCGTAAACGCTCACGCCGATGTCCTGCGCGAGCGAAAAGGCGGAGATGCCGTAGACGATGCCGAAGTTGACCGCCTTCGCGTGCGAGCGCATCTGCTTCGTCACCGCCTCCGTTGGCACGCCGAACACCTGCGAGGCGGTGACGGTATGGATATCCTCGCCGCTCAAAAACGCCTGCCGCATCGTCTCGTCGCCCGCGATGTGGGCGAGCAGCCGCAGCTCGATCTGGCTGTAGTCCGCGTCCACGAGCACATTGCCGTGCTCGGGCACGAACATCCGCCGCAGCTCGCTGCCAAGCGGCGTGCGCGTCGGGATATTCTGTAAATTCGGCTCGGTGGAGCTGAGCCGCCCCGTGGCGGTCACGGTCATCTGAAAGCTCGTGCGCACGCGCCCGTCCGGCCCGATGACCTTCAGCAGCCCATCGCAGTAGGTCGATTTCAGCTTGGCGTACTGGCGGTACTGCAGCACGTCGGCGACGATGGGGTGCTCCCAGCGCAGCTTTTCGAGCACGTCCGCGTTCGTGGACCAGCCGGTCTTCGTCTTTTTGCCGTGCGGCAGGCCGAGGCGGTCGAAGAGCACCTCGCCGAGCTGCTTGGGAGAGTTGATGTTGAAGCTCCCGCCGGCCTCCTCGTAAATGCGCTCCTCCAGCGTTTTCAGCTCCGCGTCCATCGCCGCGCCGAAGTCCGCGAGCGCCTTCGCGTCCACGCGCACGCCGGAGCGCTCCATCTCCGCGAGCACACGGCACAGCGGCAGCTCGACCTCGTAATAAAGCGCATGGAGCTGCCGCTCCTCGATGCGCGGCGCAAGCTCCTCATAGAGCGCGCCGACGGCGGAGGTATAGCTATGAAACGCCGTTTCCGCCTCGCGCGCGTCGCCGAGCAGATCGAAAGCCCCCGGCTCCAGATGCGCGGGCGCGGCAAGCTGCGTGTGGAAGTAGACGGCAAAGAGCGAGGCAATGTCGTATCTTCCCGCCGTCGCGTCGATGAGATAAGCAGCGAGCGCGGTGTCGAACACAAAGCCCTCGGCGCTCAGACCGTTTTCCAGCAGCGTGTGCATGAGGTCCTTGACGTTGTGGCTGACCTTTTTGATGTCGGCGGAGAACAGCGCACGCAGCAGCGCGTTCCAGTCGCCGGAATAGCGGTCGAAGAAAAACTCCGCGCTCAGCGTCTCCCTTTCGCTCTTCTCCCACTCCACGATCACGCCGGAGAGGTCGGGCAGCGTGAGCACCGTCACATGGTCCGCCGCGCGGAAGAGCGCAAGATACTCCTCCGCCCTTTCCGCGATCGTCACGGCCTCAGCGGTCACGGTGCATTCGACCGTCTCCGCGGCACTGAGCGGCTCCGCCGTGGGCTTGAGTCCCATCCTCTCGATGAGCTTGTGGAACTCCAGACGCATGAGCAGCGGATAGAGCGCGTCCGACGGTGCCTTGCGCAGGTTGTCCTGCGGCGTGAACTCCAACGGCGCATCGGTGAGGATCGTCGCGAGGTGATAGCTCTGCCGCGCGCTTTCCTCGCCCTCAGTCAGCTTTTTGATGACCCCGGGCTTGGCGTCAAGCTCCGGCAGAAGGCGGTAGATCTCGTCGATGCTGCGGTATTTTTGAACGAGCGCCATCGCCGTTTTTTCGCCGATGCCGGGAACGCCCGGAATATTATCGCTCGCGTCGCCCATGAGCGCCTTGAGGTCGATGATGTGGATCGGCTCAAAGCCGTACTCCTCAGCAAAGCTCTCGGGCGTCATGCGTTTGGTGCTCGTCTGTCCCATGCGGGTGGAGATAAGCTTGACGGTCGTGTGCTCCGTGATGAGCTGGAGCGAATCCTTGTCGCCCGTGGCCGCCACGCAGTCCCAGCCCGCCGCCTCGCATTTGCGCGAGATGGTGCCGATGAGGTCGTCCGCCTCGTAGCCCGCCAGCTCATAGCGCGGGATGTTCATCGCGTCGAGCACTTCCTTCATCACCGGAAGCTGCATCGCCAGCTCCTCGGGCATCCCTTTGCGCTGGGCCTTGTAGCCCTCGTACTCCAGGTGGCGGAAGGTCGGCTCGCGCCGGTCGAAGGTCACGCACACCGCATCGGGCCGCTCCTCGTCCTCCAGCCGCGCCATCGTGACCAGAAAGCCGTAAATGGCCTGCGTGTAAAATCCGTCCTTCGTCGTCAGGGGTCGGATGCCATAATAGGAGCGGTTGAGGATCGAGTTGCCGTCCAGCACCATCAGCTTCATCGTCAAAGACCTCCGCATTTACATTCTTTTTCATGCTACAGTATAGCCCATGCGCGCGCAAAACTCAACAAAAACCGTTGACAATGCGGCGCAAAGTGTTAAACTTCTTGTATTCTGCTTCGTTTGGAAAGGGGGCGCCGCCGTGCGGCTTTCCATGAATACGCGCTATGCCGTGATCCATGCCTCGTTCTGGGGCGCCTACGGCTCGCTCTGGGCCTTCATCGCGCTCGTGCTCGAATACAACGGCTTCACGAGCGCACAGGTCGGCGTTGTGACCTCGTGCGCGACGCTGCTCTCGGTGTTCCTCTCCCCCGCGGTCTCCTCGTTCCTCGACACGCGGCCCGACCTCGAAAACCGTCACGGCGCGATGGCGCTGCTCTCGCTCGCCGCGGTGCTGTGCCTGCTCGTATGGCTCGTGCCGCTGCCGCGCCCGTTCGTGCTGGGCGCGTGCTTCGC
Organism: uncultured Oscillospiraceae bacterium; assembly: GCA_937915075.1. GTDB lineage: Bacteria > Bacillota > Clostridia > Oscillospirales > Oscillospiraceae > Hominicoprocola. Next base: position 6,829 of record CALDMA010000269.1, on the reverse strand, counting down.
GCTCATCGGCGCGTTCCTCTCCTCCCCCCCGCCGTTTCAAAACGCCATGGCGATGGACGCGAACCGCTGCGGCATCCCGGTGGTCTACGGCTTCTGCCGCGGCGTCGGCTCGGTCTCCTACGCCGCCGCGGTGCTGCTCCTCGGCTTTGTGCTCGAGCGCCATGCGCCGACGCTGCTCCTGCCGGTTTTTGCCGCGCTGACCGCCTGCGGGCTTATCGCCATGTCCGGCTTTCGCCTGCCGGAACGTCCCGATGAAGCGGAAGACCGCCCCGCGGAGCACCGGAGCATTGCCGCCGTGCTGTGCGGCCATCCGCGCTTCGCGCTCACCCTGCTCGGCTGCACGTTCTTTTTCCTCACCCACACCATCTCCAACACCTACATGAACGCCCTCGTCGGCAAGGCCGGCGGGACCGCAAGCGCCGTGGGCACGAGCCTCGCCATCTCCGCCGTGCTGGAGCTGCCCGCGATGACGCTGGTCTCCCGGCTGCAAAAGCGCTTCTCGCCCGGCTTCTTCCTGCGCTTCGCGGCGGGAGCGGAGGTCGTGAAATTCCTCATTTTCTACCTTGCCCGCTCGATGCCTTTCATCTACCTCGGGCAGTGTATGCAGTTCTTCCAGTTCGCTGTTTACGCGCCCGCGACGGTCTACTATGTCGCCGCCACGCTCCCCGCGCGCGACCAGCTCAAGGGACAGTCGCTCATCTACGTCGCCGGCAGCGGGCTCGGCGGCGCGCTGGGCAATCTTCTCGGCGGACGCCTCCTCGACCACAGCGGCATACAGGCCGCGCTGCTGCTCGGCACGGTGAGCGCGGCGGCCTCGCTGCTGACCTTCTGTCTCTCCACGCGGGAGAGCTCCCGATGATAAGGAAACGCCGCACGGCCCCGGGGCCGTGCGGCGTTCTTCTTTTCTCATGGCGTCAGCGGCTCGCCGACGTTCACACCGTTCAGCTGCGCCGCGATCTCGCCGTCCACGACGATCTGCACGCGCTCGACGGTGTCGAGCGAGCAGAGCGAGAGCACCAGCGACTCCACCGTCTGCCGCGGCGAGATGCCGAGGTCGACGTCGGAGGGCAGGTTGAGATAGCACGTCCCCTCCTCCACGCGGGCGGAGAGCACGGTGAACTCCTCCGGCAGCAGCGCTACGAGCGCGTCGCTCTCGGGGCCCTGCGCGAGCGCCTCCAGCAGCGCGTTCACGCGCGTCTGCCCCTCGTAGAGCGCCAGCGCGCGCTTTTCCGCGCGCAGCGCGCCGCTCGTCGGGTCGAGGAAGTAGAGCGACACGGTAATGGGGCGCAGCGCGTCCTCGCGCATCGACAGCAGCGGGTCTGCCGCCGTGAGCGTCTGTGTCTCGCGGTACGGCAGCTCCCGCCCGCCCGAGGTGATGGACACCGCGTTCACGCCGTCGAGCTGCGTGAGCGTGAGCGTCACGCAGTAGTCGGCGAGCGTCAGGTCGATGCCCGCAAGACGCGCATACTGCCGCGAGAAGTCCACCCGCGCCCAGTTGCCGAGGACCGACAGGCTCAGAAGCGTCGTCCCGCCCGGCATCGGCGCGCGGACGCCCGTATCCGGCGCGTCGGCAAGGAGCTGCTCCAGCAATCGCTGCGCCAGCTCCTCCTGCGTGAGCGTGTCGGCATCCGGGATCTGCACCGTGCGGGCAACGATGGCATCCTCCCCCGGCACATCGCGCAGCTCAGCCGCGGGGTAGTAGATCGTATAGCTGTTTTCTCCCTCCGCCCCGCCGCTGTGCACACAGGCGGCGAGCAGCAGCGCAAGAGCAAGAACCGCAAGCGAAAAAAGAGTTTTTCTCCTCATGCCTCCCCCTCCCTCCGCACGGCGGGGAGCCGCACCGTGAAGCAGGTGCCGCCGCCCGCGCGGGCGCTGACGGCGATGCTGCCGCCGCGGCGGCGCACAGTGTCCGCCACGATGGAAAGTCCAAGGCCCGTGCCGCCCGCGGCGCGCGAGCGCATCTTGTCCACGCGGTAGAAGCGGTCGAACACGCGCGGCATATCCTCCTCGGGAATGCCGATGCCGTTGTCCTCCACGCGCAGCACGCATTCGTCCTCCGTGCCGCCGAGCGTCACGCGCACGAAACCGCCGGGGCGGTTGTACTTGATGGCGTTCTCGGTGAGGTTATAAATGATCTGGTGCAGGTCGTCCACGCCGGCCCGCACGCTCTGCTCCCGCTCGACGAGGTAGGTCAGCCCGACCCGCTTCTCGTCGGCGACCAGCCGCAGCATCCGCACCACGCGCTCGATGACCGGCGCGACCGCGACGCTCTGCGCCGGCTCGATGATGCCGCTGTCGAGCCGCGTGAGCCGCAGCAGATTTTCCGTGATGCGCGTCAGACGGTCGGTCTCCTGCACGATGTCGCCGACAAACTCGCGCACCGTGGCGTCGTCGATGTCCTCGGTCTGCAAAATGGAATCGGAGAGCAGGCGGATACCGGCCAGCGGCGTTTTCAGCTCGTGGCTCGCGTCGGAAACGAAGCGGCGGCGCGCCTCCTCCGTCGTCTGTAAGCGGTCGGAGAGGCTGTTGAACTCCTCGGCGATCTCGCTGATCTCGTCGCGCCCGCCGATCTCGGCGTGGTAGCTGTACGCGCCCTCGCGCACACGGCGGATGGCCTCGAGCAGCACGCCGAAGCGGCGCGTGAGCATCCGCGAGAGCAGCAGACTCAGCAGCACGACGAAGCCCGCGACCGCCGCCGAGATGCGCAGCAGATTCTTCTGCAGCGTCAGCAGCAGCGTCGCCTGCTCCACGTCGTATTCATAGGCGTAGACCGCGCCGATGGTCTGGCTGCGGTAGATGACCGGCGAAGCCGCGCGGCTGCGGAACGCGCCGTCGGTGAAGTCGGCATAGAAGGCGTCGTAGCCCCGCAGCGCCTGCACGATCTCGGTGTAGAGCCCGTAGCGGCCCACCGCGCCGTCCGTCTCGCGGGTATCGTAGAGGATGCGCCCCGCGGCGTCCGTGACGAGAATACGCGAGATGCCCGTATCCTCCACCAGCGTCATCGCGGAGGCGACGTTCTCCTCGCTCAGCTCCTCCAGGCCGCTCAGCGCCGTCACCATCACGCTCACGCTGCTTTGCAGCGTCGTCTGCTTGGAGCGCACGACCAGATTTTCCGACACGATCAGAGGGTAGGTGTTCATAAAAACGAGCACCGCCGCAATGACCAGAATATAGCTCAGGCCGAATTTGACCTGTAAGCTCGCACGCCGCACGGCGCTCCCCTCCCCCCGCTTGTTTTCCTTCTGTGCGCCGCTCAGTCCTTGAGGTAGTAGCCCACGCCCCACTTGGTCATGATGTGCTCCGGCTCGGCGGGGTCATGCTCCAGCTTTTCGCGCAGACGGCGGATGTGGACGTCCACCGTGCGGTAGTCGCCGGCGTAGGTATAGCCCCAGACGAGATCCATCAAATTCTCGCGCGAGTACACGCGGTGCGGGTTCTTGATGAGCAGCTCCAAAATATCGTATTCCTTCGCCGTCAGGTCGACCGGCACGCCGTCGCGCAGCGCAATGCGGCGCTCGGGGTCGAGCGAGATGCTGCCGACGGTCAGCAGCTCCGTGCGCTTCTGCGCGGTCTGGCCCGCGCGGCGCAGCAGGGCGCGGATGCGCGCCTTGAGCTCCAGAATGTTGAAGGGCTTGGTGATGTAATCGTCCGCGCCGGATTCGAGGCCGATGATCTTGTCCGCATCCTCGCTGCGGGCGGTGAGCATGATGATGGGCACCGCGGAGAATTCACGGATGCGCATACAGGCGGTCAGCCCATCCACCTCCGGCATCATCAGGTCCAGGATGATGAGGTCGAAGCTCTCGCTTTTGGCCAGCTCGACGGCGGCCGCGCCGTCGAAGGCGGTCTCGACCTGATAGCCCTCGTTCTCGAGATTGAATTTGATGCCCTTGACGAGCAGCTTCTCATCGTCCACCACTAAAATTTTCACGGCGCATCGCCTCCTGTCGTAATTTCATCGCGCATGGCGTCGAGCTTCGCGCTGCCGATGCCGCGCACCTCCAGCAACTCGTCGAGCGTCTGAAAGTCCCCGTGCTCGGCGCGGTAGTCGAGGATCGCCTGCGCCAGCACCGGCCCGATGCCGGTAACGGTCTCCAGTTCCTCGGCGGTCGCGGTGTTGATGTTCACAAGCACCCGCACGGGCGCGACCTCCTCCTCCGTGCTCCGCTCGGTCTGTACGGTGTAGTCCTCCCGCCCCGCGCGATCCGCGCCGGAGGTCAGGCATAAAGCGGCGGCAAGGAACGCGAGCGTCACCAGCGCCAAAAAGAAATAGGTGCTTCCGCCTTTTTCCTGCCGTTCCACGGTTGAACTCCCTCCCGTTTTTTGTTATACTGAATGTCAAATACCGTCGAGCGCGGGCCAGGCGCCCGCCGATCGTCCGATCACATTTTATTGTAACATACTGCGAGGTACATTTCCATGAAAAAACGCCGCTTTTTTGCTCTTTTTTTGGTCCTCAGCCTGCTCGTCTCCCTGCTGTGCGTACCGGCCTCCGCCTTTGAGGAGATCGACGTCGACGCCCGCGCCGCCCTGCTCGTCGAGAAGGAGACGGGCGAGATCCTCTACGAAAAGAACGCCCACGAGAAGAACTACCCCGCGAGCATCACCAAGCTGACGGTGGCGCTGCTGGTGTTCGAGGCGATCGACGCGGGACAGCTCTCGCTCGACCAGCCCATTACGGCGCACGAGAGCGCCTTCGAGGGTCTGAGCATCTACGGCAGCACCGCCGGCATCAAGGCCGGCGAGGTGCTGACGGTCGAGCAGCTTTTGCAATGTATGCTCATCGTCTCGGCAAACGAGGCGTGCAATATCCTCGCCGAGGCCGTGTGCGGCGAGGGGAACATCGAGCAGTTCGTGCAGAAGATGAACGAGCGCGCCGCCGCGCTCGGCTGCGAAAACACGCACTACGTCAACACCTCCGGCCTGCACGATCCCGACCACTACACCACCGCGTGGGACATCTACCTCATCACACGCGCGCTGATGCCCTACGAGAAATTCATGGAGATCTGCAACTCCAAATCCGCGGAGATCGCCGAGACCGACCACAACCAGCGCCATGTGCTCCACTCCACCAACCGCCTCATTTCCAACTGGCGTGAGCTCGGCTACCTCTACCGCGACGCGCAGGGCATCAAGACCGGCTCGACCGAGGAGGCCGGACACTGCCTCGTCTCCTCCGCCGTGCGCGGCGACCGTCAGCTCGTGAGCGTGGTGCTCGGCGCAGAGAAGATCACGCTTGAGGACGGCAAGAGCACCCTCACCAAGAGCTTTTCCGAGACTATCCGCCTTTTTGACTACGGCTTCGACAGCTTCTCCCGCCGCGAGGTCGTCTCCGCCGACGAGCTGGTGCGCGAGGTCCCGGTCGCCCTTTCGAGCGAGGCGAACTACGTCGTCGCCCACCCCGCCGAGAGCATCACGCGGATGCTGCCCACGGAGCTGGACCTCAGCGAGCTCACGCGCGACATCACGCTGCCGGACAGCGTGGACGCCCCCATCGCCGCCGGCGACGAGCTGGGCGAAATGACCATCTCCTACAACGGCACCGTCTACGGCACGGTCAAGCTGCTCGCGCTCAGCGATGTGTCGGCCTCGTGGCTGCTGGTCGCCAAGCGCGACGTGGCGGAGTTCTTCTCCCGCACCGTCGTCAAAATCGTTCTCGCCGTCCTTGTCCTGCTCATTCTTGCGTTCATTTTCCTGCGTGGGAACGGGCGCGGACGGCGCTACGGCAAGCGCAGCAGCGGACGCGCCGCTCCCGCTGGCTATCGCGGCCGCAGGCGCTGAGCATCGGCGGGGTCACGCTGTTAAGGTCATCAAACCGTACAAAACGGACGGGGTATCCCGTCCGTTTTCCGTTCAGCAGGGAAAATTCCGCGGTACGCGGACCTTTGTCCTTGATTTTTGTCCATCTCCCTGCTATACTGCATTCATCGTCAGATAAGGAGGCACTCCTATGAAATATCTTGTTGTCATCGGCGACGGCATGGCGGACAACCCCGTCGAGGCCCTCGGCGGCAAAACGCCGCTTGAGTACGCCGACATCCCCACCATTGATTCCCTCGCCGCGCGCGGCACGGTCGGCAGCGTCGTGAACTGCCCCAAGCCGCTGCCTGCGGGCAGCGAGACGGCGATCCTCTCCATCTTCGGCTGCGACCCGCTCAAGCACTTCTCCGGCCGCTCGCCGATGGAGGCCGCCGCCATCGGGCTCAAGCTCGTTCCCGGCGACGCGGCGTTCCGCTGCAATCTCGTCGCGCTCGAGCCGGGCGATCAGCCCTATGAGGAAAAACGCATCCTCTCCCACTCCGCCGGCTCCATCGCCGGACAGGACGCGCTCGACGTTGTTGCCGCGCTCAACAGCGATCCCGCCTTTTCCGCCGCGCTCCGTGCTGCGGATATGTATATCGATCCCAGTCCCTCGTTCCGTCCGCTGGCGGTGAAGCACCACTGCGACCCGAGCGGCGTGCGCTTCATCCCGCCGCACGATCACCTCGGCGAGGTCATCGGCCCGCTGCTCCCGAGCGGGAAGGACGCGGCGCTCTCCAGGGTCTTTGCCGACCTCATGCGCCTTGCCAACCGCGTGCTGGAGCATCATCCCGTCACCGAGAAGCGCCGCGCGGAGGGCAAGCTCGGCGCGAACGGCATCTGGTTCTGGGCGGCGGGCACGGCGATGCAGCTGCCCGACTTCCGCGAGGAGTACGGCTGCGGCGGCGCGGTCATCAGCGCGGTGCCCCTGTGCCACGGCATCGGCGTGCTGCGCGGACTCGAGATGGTCGAGGTCGAGGGCGCGACCGGCGAGATCGACACCAACTTTGAGGGCAAGTTAGAGGCC